>CAZSSR010000026.1:0-13371 GCA_964609605.1 uncultured Bacillaceae bacterium
TTTCAAAAGAAGGTAGGCGATGTCAAAGCAGTTGATGGTGTTTCTTTTGATGTAATGAAAGGAGAAACAATATCTTTGGTAGGAGAAAGTGGATGCGGCAAATCAACAACTGGGCGTTCAATAATCCGACTTATGGAACCAACTGAAGGGAATATTTATTTTGAAGGTATAGATTTAATGGAACTTAGTGATGAAGAAATGAGAAAAAAACGGAGAGATTTGCAGATAGTGTTTCAAGATCCTTTTGCATCATTAAATCCAAGACAGACAGTTCAAAAAATTTTAGAAGAACCTTTAATAGTTCACAATTATGGAAATAAAAATGAAAGAAAAGATAAGGTTCTTGATTTACTGGAAACAGTGGGGTTACATAAAAATCAAGCGAAAAGATATCCACATCAATTTAGTGGCGGGCAACGCCAAAGAATTGGTATAGCCAGGGCTTTAGCTTTAAATCCAAAAATTATTATTGCAGATGAACCTGTTTCTGCCTTAGATGTATCAATACAGTCACAGGTAATAAATTTACTTGAAGATTTGCAGCAGCAATTCAACTTAACATATATTTTTATTTCACATGATTTAAGCGTAGTGAAGCATATTTCTAATCGAGTTGGAGTTATGTACCTAGGGTCACTAGTAGAACTATCTAGTAAAGAAGAATTATATGCTAAACCACTACATCCATATACGCAGGCTTTACTATCAGCTGTTCTAGAGCCAGACCCAGATATTAAAAAAGATCAAATTATTTTAACCGGTGATGTTCCTAGTCCTGCTAACCCACCATCAGGGTGCAAATTTCATACAAGATGTAAATATAAAATGGATAGATGTGTAGAAGAAAGACCCGAATTTCGTGATGTAGGCAGTAACCATTTTGTTGCTTGCCATTTGATATAAGATAATTATATTGAAAGGAGGGGTTAATATAACAAATAGTTTATTTAAAAGCTTTTCAAAAAAATAAGGGGGTTTATTAATGAAAAAAAGCTTTATTATTTTATTGTTAATATCTTTAGTATTTACAATGACATTGACTGGTTGCGGAAGTGAAGATGAAGCAACAACACCGACCGATGAAAATTCAACTTTAATTTTTGGTAGGGGTGGAGATTCTGTATCATTGGACCCAGCAAATGTTACTGATGGTGAATCTTTGATCGTTACTACAAACGTTTTTGATACGTTAATTAATTACGCTGAAAGCACAACTGATCTTATACCTGGCTTGGCAACAAGTTGGGAAAATTCAGAGGATGGACTAACTTGGACTTTCAAATTACGTGATGATGTTAAATTCCATGATGGAACTGATTTTAATGCGGATGCTGTAGTTTTCAACTTTAATCGTTGGATGGATCCAGATAATGCATATCACCAAGGCGAGTTTCCTTATTATGGATATCAGTTTGGTGGATATAAAGGCGATGAAGGACAAGTTGTTAAAGATGTCGTTGCTATCGATGATTACACAGTAGAATTTAATCTTAATTTTCCACAAGGTCCTTTCTTAAATAATTTAGCTATGGCATCATTTGGTATTGCTTCACCTGCTGCTATTGAGAAATACGGAGAAACATTCGGTGAGCATCCTGTGGGCACTGGACCATTTGTTTTTGAAGAATGGATTCGTAATGACAAGGTTGTTTTAAATAAAAATCCTGATTATTATCAAAAGGGATATCCTTTATTAGATCAACTTATTATAAAATCAATACCTGATAACTCATCTCGTTTTATTGCATTACAGAGCGGAGAAATCGATTTAATGGATGGAATTAATCCTGACGATGTAACTATTGCTAATGCAAATGATGATCTAAATGTATGGTTACGCCCAAGTAATAATGTTGGGTACTTAGCATTTAATACTGAAAAAGAGCCTTTCACTGATCCTAAGGTTCGTCAAGCTCTAAATATGGCTGTTGATAAGCAAGCTTTAGTTGATGCATTCTATAATGGGTTAGCTGAACCAGCTAAAAACCCAATACCACCATCATTATGGGGTTATAATGATGATATTGTTGATTATGAATACAATTTAGATGCAGCTAAACAATTACTTGCTGATGCTGGATATCCAGATGGTTTTGAAACAGATTTATGGTATATGCCTGTAGCAAGACCTTATATTCCTGATGGCAAGAAGATGGCTGAAGCTATGCAAGCTGATTTCGCTAAGATTGGTGTAACTACTAATCTTAGAACAGAAGAATGGGGCACTTATCTTGATTTAACAGGAAAAGGAGAACATTCTATGGCAATGCTTGGTTGGACAGGAGATAACGGAGATCCTGACAACTTTATCTATGTGTTACTTGATCAAGATAATGCGAGAATTCCGGATGCTGGTAATATAGCATTTTACAAAAACCAACAATTACATGATGTTTTAATTGAAGCTCAAAAAGCAAGCGATGTTGCTGTAAGAACAACATTGTATGAAGAAGCTCAAGTAATTATTCATGAGGATGCACCATGGATTCCTTTAGTACACTCAACACCACCAATCGTAGGTAAAAGTAACATTACAGATTATATACCACATCCTACTGGAGTAGATAAATTTACTAAAGTTTATTTCAAATAATTTATTTGAAAAGGGTAGGTAATCTACCCTTTTCTTATTCTATTAAAAGATCAACTATTATATTGGGGTTGAAAATATGATATCATACATTATTCGTCGTCTTGTAATGTTAATACCGGTGCTTATAGGTATGTCAATATTGGTTTTTTCAATTGTTCATTTAATTCCCGGAGATCCAGCCAGAGTATTATTAGGTGAGAAAGCTTCTAAGCAGACATTAGAACATATGCGTGAAGAATTAGGATTAAATGATCCACTGTACATTCAATATGCTAATTATATGAAGGGTATAGTAACTGGTGATTTAGGAACATCAATCAAGACCAAGGTACCAATATCTAAGGAAATAAAACCATATTTAGCTGCTACAGCAGAATTGACTATATTTGCGATGCTTTTTGCTATTATAGTTGGAGTTAATGCTGGAATTATAGCGGCATGGAAACAAAACTCATGGTTTGACTATATAGCCATGTTAATTGCCTTAATTGGGGTTTCGATGCCCGTTTTTTGGCTAGGTCTAATGGAACAATGGATATTTGCACAGGAATTACATTGGTTGCCTTCCATGGGAAGGACAGATGTAGTTACTTCAATAGAACGGACTACAAACCTATTACTTCTTGATACATTAATGGCTGGAGATTTTGATGGGTTTAAAGAGGTTTTAAGTCATTTGCTATTACCAGGTATTGCTTTAGGAACTATACCAATGGCTATTATAGCGAGGATGACTCGTTCAAGTATGATAGAGGTAATGCGTTCAGATTACATAAGAACAGCCCAAGCAAAAGGCGTGGGTCAATTTTTTCTTGTATATAAGCATGCTTTAAAAAACGCTGCGATACCAGTTCTTACGGTTATTGGTTTGCAAACAGGTTTTTTATTAGGTGGAGCTGTTTTGACAGAAACAATATTTTCATGGCCTGGAGTAGGCAAGTATCTTTATGATGCAATAGCCTATCGGGATTATCCGGTCATTCAATCTGGTATTTTAGTAATTGCTACAATATTCGTGTTGGTAAACCTTATCGTTGATATTTTATATTCATTTGTTGATCCAAGAATAAGGTATCGATAGGAGATGAGTAAATGAATAGTATAAAAGCTATATTTCATAATTACAGTATAAGATTAAAAGAGCCTTCTCCTTGGAAAGATGCTTTTCTCAGATTAAAGGAACAAAGATTAGCAATGATTGGTCTGGGTTTTATAATTTTCTTTATAATCATAGCTATACTTGCACCTGTACTTACTCCATACGAATATGATGAGGTTAATTTGGAGATACGCTTTACAGAACCATTTTCAGAAGGACATATTCTTGGTACAGATGATTTAGGAAGAGATCTATTTACACGAATCATTTATGGCGCTCGTATTTCTTTAAGAGTGGGCATTATGGCAGTTTCGGGATCAATTATAATTGGTACTTTTTTTGGATTACTAGCGGGATTCTATGGGAAATGGGTTGATATGCTTATTTCTAGGATATTTGATATTATGTTAGCTTTCCCTAGTATTTTATTGGCGATTGCAATTGTAACTATAATGGGCAGATCTTTAACAAATGCCTTAATAGCAATTACAATTGTTAATATACCAACGTATGGAAGACTGGTAAGGGCTAAGGTATTAAGTTTAAAGGAAGAAGAATTTATATTTGCTGCTAGAGCAATTGGAATGAAAAATAATAGGATAATATCTCATCATTTATTACCAAATAGTATCACTCCGATTATAGTACAGGGTACTTTAGGTGTTGCAACTGCAATCATAGAAACGGCTGCCCTAGGTTTTATTGGATTGGGTGCTGTTCCCCCCACACCAGAATGGGGTACAATGTTATCTGATTCAAGGGGTTTTATTCAATTAGCACCTTGGACTGTAATTATTCCTGGTGTTGCAATAATGCTAGTAGTGCTTGGATTTAACTTATTTGGTGATGGGTTAAGAGATGCTTTAGATCCAAAGATGGATAAATAAATTTAATATTGAAAATAAGTTATAATTAAATATAGATACAAAATAAACAATCGGAATTTAGCCTATTGTTTATTTTTTATGAATTAACATTATATCTTGATATAAACAAAATAAGTTGTGTATAATAGTTCCGAAAGTAATATTTAATAAATAGCTAGTTGAGACAATTATTAAAAAGTCATTATTTTGTGGATATGTCTTTCATCTTTTGAGATGAGGGGCTTTATATTTTTTGAAATGGAGGATTGAACATGAAAAAATATGTATCAAGAATTTTAGCAAATTATATAGATTTTAGTGAAGGAGAAATATTATTTTTATTAGAAATACCTCCTAATCGTGAAATGGGAGATATTGCTTTTCCTTGCTATTCACTGGCAAAGGCTTTTAGAAAATCTCCGCAAATAATTGCTGAAGATATAGCATTAAAAATTACGGATGATTATGTAGAAGTGAGAGCTAATGGACCTTATCTTAATTTTTATTTTAAAAGATCAACTTATGTAGTGCAATTATTAAATAAAATATTTGACGAAAATGGATGCTATGGTGAAAGTAGGATTGGTGATGGCAAAGTTGTAATTGTCGATTATTCTTCACCAAATATTGCTAAGCCATTTAGTTTGCCCCATTTACGCTCAACAATGATTGGTAATGCGATAGTTAATATACATAAAGCTTTAGGGTATAAAGTAATAGGCATAAATCATCTTGGGGACTGGGGTACACAGTTTGGAAAAGAGATAGTAGCTTATAAAAAATGGGGAAATGACGAAAAAATTAAAAATAATCCAATACAGGAGTTAGTAAACTTGTATATTAAGTTTCATGATGAGGCAGAAAAAGATCCAGGTTTAGATGATGAAGCACGCTTATGGTTTAGAAAGCTTGAGGAAGATGATGAAGAGGCAGTTCGTTTATGGAAATGGTTTGTGGAAGAAAGCATTAAAGAGTTTGAAAAAATTTATAAGCTACTAGGAGTTCAATTTGATTACTATATGGGCGAAAGCTTTTATAATGACAAAATGGATCGAGTAATAAATGAACTAACTGATAAAAAGCTGTTAGTAAAAAGTGAAGGTGCACAAGTTGTTGATTTATCAGAATATGATATGCCGCCAGCAATTATTAAGAAGAGTGATGGTTCTTCAATATATGCAACAAGAGATTTAGCTGCTGCATTATACCGAATGGATACATTTGATTTTGCTAAGTCGTTTTATGTAACTGGGAATGAACAAAAATTACATTTTGAGCAAGTTTTTTCTGTATTAGGGAAGATGGATTATACATGGGTTGACAAAATGATGCACATACCGTTTGGTCTAATGTTATTTGAAAGCAAGAAAATGTCTACACGTAAAGGGACGACTGTTTTATTAGAGGAAGTATTAAAGAAAAGTGTAGAAATGGCAGACAAAATCATTGAAGGTAAGAACCCTCAATTGCTTGACAGAAAAGAGACTGCCGAGGCAATTGGTGTTGGAGCAATTATCTTTAATGATTTAAAAAATAATCGGATGCATGAGGTTAACTTTTCTTGGGAAGAAGCGTTGAATTTTGATGGCGAAACAGGACCTTATGTTCAATATACCTATGCAAGAATTCAAAGTTTGCTACGCAAATCTGGTTTATCAGAAAAGACTTTAGTAAATATTGATGGAGAATTTTTAACTGGAGAATCGGCTTGGAATTTGATTTACACTTTGAGTCAGTATCCTGAAATTATTGTTAAAGCCGCAAACAAAGTGGAACCATCAATAATTGCAAGATTTTTATTAGATTTAAGTGCTGAATTTAATCGGTTTTATCATCAGGAAAGAGTTATTACTGAGGATCTTGATGAGCAGAAAGCTAAATTAGCTTTGGCAAAAGCAACTTCAGATGTACTGAAACACGGTCTAAAAATATTGGGTTTAAAATCACCTTCAACAATTTAAAGAGATTTATACATCTTTTACCTAATGGGAAATATTGCTTAAATACCGACAATTTTGTTAACTATAGCCTATATATACTAAATATTTATAATATTTGATGGATTTAGGATAGATGTGAGCTATTATATAAAAGTAATACATATTTTTTATTTGAGGAGGAAATTATGGAGAAAGTTAATCAATGGCAGTCAAGATCAGGCTTTGTTTTAGCGGCAGTTGGTTCAGCTGTGGGCTTGGGAAATATTTGGAGATTTCCCTATCTTGCTTATGAAAATGGTGGCGGAGCGTTTTTAATTCCGTACTTAATTGCTTTAGTAACTGCCGGAATACCTATTCTAATGTTGGAGTTTAATTTAGGATATAAATTAAAAGGATCAGCACCATTAACATTTAGTAAGTTAGGTAATTTTGAATGGTTAGGTTGGTGGCAAGTTACTATTTCATTTGTAATATCTACATACTATGCAGTAATTGTAGCTTGGGCACTTTCTTATGCATTTTTTTCTATTCCACAAAGTTGGGGTACTGATACCGGCGGATTTCTTTTTAACTCATATTTAGGACTTACTGAGACTTGGAATGTGAGTTGGTTAGGTGGCCTTCAATTGAATGTAGTTATACCTTTAGTATTTGTTTGGTTAACAGTATATATCGTTCTTTCAAGAGGCGTAAAAAAAGGTATTGAGAAGGCTAACAAGATATTTATGCCAGTGTTATTTATTCTTGTCCTAATAATGGCGATAAGAGGAGTTACCTTAGATGGTGCTTCACTTGGATTAAATGCTTTATTTACTCCAGATTGGAGTGGAATGACTAATGCTAGCGTATGGATAGCTGCATATGGACAGGTATTTTTTAGTTTAAGTATAGCTTTTGCAATTATGATAACTTATGCAAGTTATCTTCCTGAAAAATCTGATATTAACAACAATGCATTTATGACAGGATTAGCTGATGTTGGTTTCTGTTTACTTGCGGGCGTTGCGGTATTTGGAGCATTGGGTTTTATGGCTACACAACAGGGCGTTGCTATGGATGAAGTAGTTGCGGGCGGTGTTGGGTTGGCATTTGCTGTTTTTCCACAGATTTTAAATGAAATGCCATTAGGTGAAGTTGTAGGAGTATTTTTCTTTGTATCATTAGTTTTTGCAGGTTTATCATCTTTAATATCAATTGTTGAAACTTTTATTGCTGCTTTTATCGATAAATTTAATATTGAACGTAAAAAAGCTGTTAATTGGTCAGTTGGGGTTGCAGCTTTAGTTAGTTTATTGTTTGCAACAGGCTCAGGCTTGTATTTGCTTGATGTAGCAGATTATTTTATTAATAATTATGGGATAGTGTTCTCAGGATTAGCTGAGATTATAATTATTGGATGGGTCTTAAATCGTACTGGTAGAATGAGAAAAGAGAATAATGAATTATCTGATTTTTCAGTTGGTCCTTGGTGGAATTTTTGTTTAATAGTTATTACACCAGCGATATTAGGATATATGACAATTAAGAAGTTAACAACTGATTTAACAGTTAATTATGAAGGGTATCCAGATGATTTAATTGCTCTAGGATGGTCAACAGCTATTTTAGCGTTAATCCTGGGCTTCTATCTTCAAAGCATTAAAGGTAAAAATCCTGAATTCGGTAAGTTAGATAAGGGGGATGCTGCATAATGAATACAAGTGCATTAATTATGATGATATTTGGGTTAGGCGTCTCTTGGGGTGGTTTTGCTCTTTGTGTTGCAATTGCTTTTAAAAAACAACAATAATAATTTAACATTTAAGAAGTTTCTCTTTAACGGGAAGCTTTTTTTGTTATATATTCTTAGCGTAATCTTGACACAAAAAATTTAACACATAAAATAGATTTAAAGGGTATAATCATTTTTAAATGGAGGAGGATATGATGGAGAAAGATCAAGATTATAAAATGGGTAGAACGTCGTCAGAGCATATTGATGATTTAATGTTAAAAATCGAGGTTTCTCTTGATGATATGAATCCAGAGTTTTTTGGATATATAATGGATGAGTTATATAGTTTAGGAGTTAATGACGTCTATATTCAACAAGTTATTATGAAAAAAAATAGACCGGGTCAAATATTAAATATTTTATGTCAAGAAGAGATAAAGGACAAAATAATTAAGTTTTTATTTATGGAAACGACAACTTTAGGGATACGATATGCACCATATATGGTGCATAGACTTGAAAGGAAATTCATATCAGTTAAAACTAATTGGGGGAATATTGATGTGAAATTAGGTATATTAAGTGGAGAAATTGTTCAAATTTCTCCTGAATATACTCAATGTGAGGTAATTGCAAGAGAAAATAAAATACCATTAAAAATAGTATATGATGTTGCTAAGGAAATGGGATATCAAGCTGTGAATAAAAGAAATACTGATAATTTAGTTTAGAGAGATAAGATTATTTTGTTATGTGAATATCATTTTCAAGACTTACTTCAGAATATTCATGAAAATGGAAGTGCGATTTTTTAAATCTTTGCTCTTCAATTCTTCCAACAATCACCCTTAAAACATTAGGTCTGTCAGTAAAATCCTTAGTACCTGCTCCATAGCCGATATTTTCTATAATTATTGAAGGAAGATCGATATTAGAGCTTCGCAAACTAGCAATAATTCCAGCACCTGTCGGGGTGGTCATTTCGTAATTAATATTAGAGAATCTTATAGGTGTTCCTTTTAAAATTTCTAATGTTGCTGGAGCTGGGTTCGGATAAATACCATGCTCAATTTTTATTTCTCCGGTACCAACCGGGATTTGACTTGAATATATTTCATCTATCCCCAAATTCTCTAATGCAAGACAAGCACCAATAATATCAATTATAGAATCTATCGCTCCGATTTCATGGAAATGTACCTTTTCAAGGGAAATACCATGAATTTTTGCTTCTGCCATACCTATTGTTTTGAATATTTTAAGCGATCTTTCTTTAACGTTTTTTGACAATTCGGATAATTCAATCATTTGTTTTATATCTGTATAATTTTTTCTAGCAGGATTAATATCAGGATTAATTATAATTTCTAATTTTTTTGCAGTCATACCTTTTTTTATAGTTTGACTAAATTTTAATTGAGAGGGTTCGACAAGTATTTTTTTTAATTCGTTATTAATAAATATTTCATCTGCTCCTGCATCAACTAAAGCCGCTAATGTCATATCACCACTTATTCCAGAAAAGCAATCAAAGTAAGCTATTTTTTTCATTTACTGTATCCTCTCGATTAATTAATTTATTAATTAGCCCGGCTTGATAGCCAGCGCCAAATCCATTATCAATATTTACAACTGAAATACCATTTGCACAGGAATTCAACATACCTAATAAAGAAGATAATCCAGAAAAATTAGCTCCATATCCAATGCTTGTAGGCACAGCAATAATTGGTTTACTTACTAATCCTCCAATAACGCTTGGGAGTGCACCTTCCATACCCGCAATAACAATAATAACATTGGCATTACGGATGAATTTGATTTTATCTATTAGTCTATGCAAGCCTGCAATACCAACATCACTAATAAGTTCTGATTTACTTCCCATAGCAGTAAGCGTTGATTTTGCTTCCAGGGCAACTGGTATATCAGAAGTACCGGCGCATACTATTGCAACATAACCAGGATAATTGGGGACTTTACCAGATTTCCATAAAATCGTTCTCCCTATTTTATCGTATATTGCATCAGGGAATTTATTAATGACAGCGGTTCCTTTTTCTTCTGACACTCTCGTAGCAAGAACAACGTTATTGTTTTTAGCTAGATTTTCGAAAATGCTAATTACTTGTTCAATACTTTTTCCTTCGCCAAAAATAACCTCTGGAAATCCAGTACGTATCTCACGATGAAGATCTACTTGAGCGAAACCAAGGTCAATAAAAGTATCTAGCTTACTTTCAGCTTCTTCTATCGTTAGTTTATTGTTTTTAACTGCTCTTAGGATTTCATTAAGATTTTCATAAGAATTCATTGTTTAATCCGTCCTTTATTATACTTCGTTCAGACTTCCGGGTCGGTAGCCCTGTAAATCCATTGTTGTATAAATAAAACCTAGTTCATAAAAAAAAGAGACGATTTTATCGTGATTAAGAAGTATTGTGTCGAAATCTTTAGGACTTACTTCAATTCTAGCAATATTATCATGATGTCTAACGCGAAATTGCTTAATTCCTAAATTCTTAATAAAATCTTCAGCTTTTTCAAGCTGATGTAGTTTATCTAATGTAATTATATTATTATATGGAATTCTAGTAGCTATACATGATTGTGAGGGCTTATCCCAGGTTGACAATTTTAATCGTCTTGAAAGAGACCGGATTTCTTCCTTAGACAATTCTACCTCAATTAAGGGGCTAATTACTCCTAAACTCGTAAGAGCCTTTAAACCAGGTCTAAACTCCTTTAGATCGTCTATATTGGTTCCGTCAATTATATTAGTAATATTACTTTCATTTGCTATGTTTTTTAATTGAATGAACATAGCATTTTTACAAAAAAAACAGCGTTGCTCAGAATTATTAATTATTTGAATATTTCTCAACACATTAAGATAAATTACTATATGATTAATTTTCAATTGTTTTGCCAGATCTATTGTATCGTTCAGTTCAGTATTTGACATGAATTCTGTTTTAATTGTTATTGCTAAAGCGTTGTTTCCAAGAACCTTGTGAGCAATAGCCACTAAGTATGAACTGTCTACTCCACCCGAAAATGCTATTGCTACATGTTTCATATCCTTAAGTATTGATATTAATTCTAATTCTTTTTCAATTGCAGACAATTTTATCATCCTTTATCAAGATTAATAATTATATCTACAGATTTTGATTAAGAAGTGTTAAGAATAAACCAACATCTGTAACAAGACCTTTTGCTTGTGCTGAACCACGATCTATTAATTTATTTACAACAGCTGGATTAATATCTACACATACAGTTTTTACGTCACTTGGGAGCATGTTTCCTGTACCTATAGAGTGGAGCATTGTTGAAAGCATAATAACCATATCAGCATCCTTAATCATATTTGCATATTCATCTTGTGCTTTAATTAGATCCATAATTGTGTCTGGAAGTGGTCCATCATCACGAATAGAACCAGCTAGTACAAAAGGTACATTATTTTTTACTAGCTCATACATAATACCGCTATTGATAGTGCCATCTTTTACAGCTGCAGCGATATTACCTGATTTATTAACGGCATTTATTGCTCTCATATGGTGACTATGTCCACCTTTAATAACTTTACCTGTATTAAGATCAATTCCAAGTGAAGTTCCAAGTAAATCGTATTCAATATCATGGACAGCTATAGCATTACCAGCTAGAAGTCCAGATACAAAACCTTTTTTAATTATCTCTTGAAAGTGTGTCATTCCGCCAGTATGTATTACAACAGGGCCAGCAACAACATATATTTTGCCATTATTATCTATAATTTTTTTCATATCTTTTGCAAGTTCTTTAACAGCCAATTCCACTCTTCGTTCAGAACTAACTTCATTTATCATAAATGCGAAGTTTTGTTCAGAATCTTCTTGTTTTTCATTATTTACTCGAACACCTTGAGAAGTACATACAACTAAATCGCCTGTCTTTATATCTCTTAATTTTGTTGTAAACACTTCATCATTTCTAACAACAAATACAGCGTCCATTCGAATGTTTTGAGCAGATTTCCATTTATTATTTATATAAACATCTGTAGGGTGATTAGTTGTAGAATAGAAATCATCAGGAACTGTTTTATCCTTTATACTAGGTTTTAATATAGCTGATCCCATATTAGGTGCAATTTTTATAGCAATAGTTGAAAGGATATCCATAATTGATTTAACATTGTCCTCATTAACAGTTACGGCAAGTTTTATAAATGGTTTAGATATTTCATTTTCCTCAACATTTATTTCGATAATTTTATATTTACCGTTATATTTTTTTATCGAATCATCTATTAATTTTAGAATATTATTATTTATTATTTCTCCACGGATTTCGATAATTTTCTCCACTATTTACCTCCCCCTTTGTGAAATTATTATATATAAGTATATACTTTAAAGAGGCAATCAATCAAATAGTTTTATGAAAAAAATTAAACTATATAGAAACTTTCACAAAAACCATTATATTTTACATTAAATAATTAGAAATGTATAATATAATAATCAGGAAAATCAAATTCTGAATGATTAAACTAATAGGTGATGAATATGAGAAGAAGGTCAATTGTTTTATTAATTATAGGTATAATGTCAATTTTTTTGTTTTTAGGATGTAATGATATTAATGTTTCTGAAAATCCAGCTAATTCATCAGAAGATAAAATTAATGTTTATACAACTCTTTATGTTTTAGAGGAATTCAGTAATAAAATAGGTGGGGATTATGTAAGTGTTATTAATCTCGTTCCGCCAGGTGTTAGTCCTCATGATTTCGAACCCTCAGCAAAAGATATAACTTCACTAGTAAAGGGGGATGTCTTTATATATAATGGGGCTGGTTTAGAATTATGGGTAAATAACGTATTAGAAAATTTAAAAGATACAGATGTTTTAGTCGTGAATGGCAGTCAAAACATTGAATTAATTAAGGTGATTGATAATCATCAGACTACATATGATCCACATGTTTGGTTAAATCCATTAAATGCAATAAACCAAGCGGAAATAATTAAAGATACATTTATTAAACTAGATCCAGAACATAGTTCATTCTATCAATCAAATTACATGCAATTAAAGGAAGAATTAACTGCTTTAGATAATAAATTTGAAAATGAATTAAATAATATAGAAAGAAAAGATTTT
>CAZSSR010000027.1:0-12948 GCA_964609605.1 uncultured Bacillaceae bacterium
AATTAAACGGTTTAATATTTAATCTATCTTTTATTAATTTACTATTATCCAGTTTTTGATCAAATCCAGTTGCAATAACTGTTACAAGTATCTCATCCTTTAATTCATCATTTATTACAGCACCGAAAATCATATTTACATCCTCATCTGAGGCAGCAGCCACTATTTCTGCAGCTTGATTTACTTCATAAAGAGTTAGATCTGATCCACCAGTAATATTCATTAAAACACCTTTAGCACCATTAATTGATACCTCTAATATTGGACTAAATATTGCTTTTTTAGCCGCTTCTACTGCCCTGTTTTCACCAGATGCAGTACCAATCCCCATTAATGCAGAGCCTCTTTCAGTCATTATTGTTTTAACATCAGCAAAATCTAAATTAATTAACCCAGGAACAGCAATTAAATCCGAAATGCCTTGAACTCCCTGACGAAGCACATTATCTGCCTGCTTAAAAGCATCTATCATAGGAGTATTTTTTTCAACTAATTCCAAAAGACGATCGTTAGGAATTATTATTAATGTATCCACACTCTCCTTTAACTCTGCAATACCTATTTCTGCCTGTTTTCCTCTTTTTCTACCTTCAAAAGAAAAAGGACGAGTAACGACGCCTACAGTTAATGCTCCAATATCTTTAGCAATCTCAGCAATTATTGGAGCAGCACCTGTTCCAGTTCCTCCACCCATTCCAGCAGTTATAAATACCATGTCAGCACCTTTTAGAAAATTTTCTAAATCTTTTCTACTCTCCTCAGCTGCCTTTTTACCTATGTCAGGATTTGCTCCAGCTCCTAATCCTCTTGTTAATTTGCTACCAATTTGAGCTTTTGTTTCTGCTAATGAACGGTGAAGGGCTTGTGCATCCGTATTAACTACTAGAAAATCGACTCCTTTTATTCCATCTTCAATCATGCGGTCAACTGCATTGCTGCCTCCGCCACCGACTCCTACGACTTTTATATTTGCATATTGATCAATATCTAAATCAAACTCCAACATGTTATATCCCCCTCACTAATCTCGAAAGCAGTTTTTATCTATACAAATTCCTTAAACCAATCCTTTAACAAATTAAAAATCTTAGATTTATTTTTTTTCGCGCCCCTAATCATATTACCTTGCTTAGGTTTTTGAATTACTTTTTTTGATGAATACAACAATATTCCTACTCCATTAGTATATGAAGGATCTCTAACACCAATATAATCAGGAGCAGCAATCCTTACAGATGTATTTAACTCTTCTTGAGCAATCATTAAAATATCATTTGTTGCAACTACTCCACCAGTAATCACATAGCCACCAGCTATTTCATTTGTATATCCTAGTTTATGTACCTCATTATGAATAATTGAAAATATCTCCCTAATCCTAGGTTCAATTATCTGGGCTAATTCTATCTGATTATATTCCTTATCATAATTACTACCAATTCTCGGAACTCTAAATCTAATATCTTCACACGAATTTTCAATACTAGCAGTACCATATTTCACTTTAACTTGCTCTGCTATATTCATTTGTGTTTTTAATCCTATTGAAATATCATTAGTAATATATTCACCACCAATAGGTATCACAATAGATTCCCTTAACTCCTCTTGTTCAAAAATAGAAATATCCGTAGTGCCTTTCCCTATATCAACTAAAACGATTCCAAGATTCATTTCATCTTTAGATAAGGCCACTTGACTCGCAGCTAAAGGTGATAAAATAAAACCAGAAATTTTAAGTCCAGCCATTTCAATAGTGCGGATTAAATTATGAATAACAGTTTTTGAACCTATTATAATAGTAGAAATTACCTCTAATCTCACCCCTATCATACCTCTAGGATCCTTAATACCACCTAATCCATCAACTATAAATTCTTTAGGAATCACATCTATAATTTCATTATTAGGAGGTAATGCAATCACTTTAGAGGCTTGTACTACACGTTCAATATCAACAGTATTAATCTCTCTGTCTTCACTAGAAACCGCAACTACACCTTGACTCAAAAGTAATTCAATGTGATTACCAGAAACACCTATAAATACTTCCTTTATATCTATCTCAACCATTCTTTCAGCACTTTCAACAGCTTCTTTTATAGATTGAGCAGTTAATTCGATATCTATTATAGCTCCCTTTTTTATCCCATCAGATTCAGAAACACCAATCCCAATTATATTTAATACTCCATGACTCATCTCACCAATAATTACTCGAACCTTGGATGTACCGATGTCTAAACTAACTATAAAGTCATTGTTGTTCATATCTTGGCACCTCTCTTATTATTTGTCTAGCCATAATTTTACTATATTAATCTTATAATTTACTACCTAGTTTTAAATAGAAGATATGTACAAACCTTTTATAAGTTATGTATTCAACAAAGATTTTATTTACCCTT
Source organism: uncultured Bacillaceae bacterium (assembly GCA_964609605.1). GTDB lineage: Bacteria > Bacillota > Bacilli > Tepidibacillales > Tepidibacillaceae > CAZSSR01. Next base: position 2,409 of record CAZSSR010000027.1, read on the forward strand.
CTTTTTTAAACATTTACATATTATAACAACAACTATATATTCAATATTAATCTATTAAACTATATTCTTCAAAGCGAATAGAATCAAATAAATATATATCTCCAGTTTTAGTGCTCTTTGTTTTTAAATTCTCTATAATCTCAGGATAAAGGTTAAGTTTTTTACTAAAATCCTCTAATACTAAGTGTAGCCTATAACCATCTCTGGTAAAAATAAGTAATTGATTCGGATTATTTTCTTGTGGATTTTGTTGAATTTCTGATATTTCAACTAACACTGATGATTTCGTATTATTTAATTCTTCAGCTAATTTATTAATTTGACTCATATCCTGCCAATTGGTTACTAAAGGATGTTCTAAAAAATCGTTATTATTTAACTTGTTATATACTAACCCATCTTCTAAAATAGGGATCCAATCGGGTTTGTAATATAAATAAGCTAATGGTTTAAATTCAACAATATTTATAGATAGCTTACCTGGAAATATTTTAATTACTTCTACTTCCTTCACTACTTCTAATTCTAATAAATCATCTTTTATCTTGGACTTTAAAGCAAAAAAATATTTCATATCATAATATATGTTAGCCTTTTCAAATATCTCCTCTTCAGTTAATAAACTAATTCCTGTAATTTCTATTTCATCAATTCTACTAATGGGAGAATTGATGAAGACAATAATAGCAACTATTAGGAGAAATAAGAAAATAATGAAAAAGAACTTCGTGTTAACTTTTTTTTTCTTATCTTTTCTTTTCCCATATATAAATGTAGTCTCAGAAGAATACATTGATCTCATTCCTTTATTATACATGTTATCAGAATAATTATATCATTGTATGTCTCAAATTCAACATTATTATTGTTCGCCAATTGCTTCAACCTCTGTAATTAATTCTATATTATATTTTTTATTCACCTCTAGCTTTATATAATTAATAAGCGCAATTACATCACTTGATTTTGCATTACCAGTATTAACTATAAAATTAGAATGTTTTGTCGATATCTCTGCACCACCTATATTATATCCCTTTAATCCAAGCTCCTCTATTAGTTTAGCAGCATAGCCATTTGGTGGATTTCTAAAAACACTTCCTGAACAAGGTTGCCCATAAGGTTGTGAATTTATTCTTTTCTCCTTATAATTTTTCATGTCAAAAATAATTCTATTCTGATCTCCTTTTTTAAGCTTGAACAATGCGGAAAGTACTATTGCGTTTCTTTTAAGTAATATCGATGACCTATAATCAAACATAAAATCTTCCTTTCCCCAAGTAAAGACATCGCCGTTTTCTAATAAAACTTTAGCTTGTTGCAAGATATTAGAAATATCTGAGCCATACGCTCCTGCATTCATCGTAATAGCTCCACCAATGGTCCCTGGTATACCTACAGCAAACTCCAATCCAGTTAAACTATTTTTAGCAGCTAGGTTAGATAATTGAATTAGTGAAAGTCCTGCCCCAGCATTTATTAAATTATTATCTATGGATACTTCTTTAAAACCATCTTTTAGAGATATAATCGCTCCCCTAAAGCCTTTATCTGATACAAGAATATTAGAACCATTTCCTAAAACTTTCCAGCTAATATTATTGTTATTTAAAATCCTAATAACTTTTATTAATTCTTCTTCAGCTTTGGGAATTATAAAAGCATCAACCGGACCACCAATTTTCCAGGAAGTATGTTTAGATAATAATTCATTCTTAAATAATACTATATTATTTTCATTCATTTGTCTTATCCAGCTAAACATAGTATTCACCTATCTTTTAACCTTTAATAAGATTTCAATTTCCTTATATATTATATTAGCAGAATCTACTATGCCTATTTTTTTTGCATTTTGAGCAAAAGTTTCGTGATTATCAATCACTTCAAATATTGTATTTAGTAAAACCTTTCCATCCAAATCCTTCTCCCTTATCATGATTGCTGCACCTTGTTCTTCAAGCCACTTTGCATTTTTCTCCTGATGGTTATTTGTCACATAAGGCGATGGTATTAAAATCGATGGAATGCCCAGTGCTGTAACTTCAGCTAACGTTGATGCTCCAGCTCGACTAATAATGAAATCTGAAATAGCAAGGATCTCAGGCATATTATATAAATATGGGAATATGGAAACATTTTTAAGACCTTCTTTAAGTATTTTATCAGCCTCTTTTTTAATTGAATCAAAATGCACTTTGCCTGTTACAAATACAAAATGAAAATCATCATATATAGCTATATCTGATAAAATTTCTACAAATATATTATTTATTGCCTTAGCTCCTCTGCTACCTCCAAAAATCAAAACTATTTTTTTCGAGGACTCAACATTTAAAAATTTATAGCCTTCAACCTTACTTGCCTTAACTACTTCAGAAGCACAAGGATTCCCAGTCAAAACAACTTTTTTAGCACCTTTAAAATATGCAATTGAACCTAAGAAACTAACCCCTATAATATCAACATATTTTGCAAGAAATTTATTTGTTAATCCAGGAATTATATTCTGCTCATGAATAAAAGTAGGTATTTTTAATTTACTTGCCGCAAATATTACAGGCCCACATACATAACCTCCAGTACCTATTACAACGTCAGGTTGAAAATTTTTAATATATTTTTTAGATAATTTAACACTGTTAAAAAATTTAATTATATTCTTAAAATTATCAATTGAAAGCTTACGTTTAAAACCTTTTATATCTATAGTTGAAAAGGGTATATCTAAATTACTTATAATATCCTTCTCTAATCCAATAGCAGTTCCGATATACAAAAACGAAGCTTTAGGGTCATTTCTTTTTACTTCATTCATAATTGCTATTGCTGGATAAATATGCCCACCAGTTCCTCCACCAGTTATAATAACCCTCATAATATCATCCCCAAGTTTAACGCGAGTAGCGTAAAATATTTAATAAAACTTATTATAGATTAACCCTATAATTGTAAACCCTATTTATATTTATATACTATCTCCTTAAACACTCTTCCTCTCTCTTCGAAGGAAGAAAACATATCCCAACTTGCACATGCTGGAGATAAAACCACATCATCTCCCTCACTAGCTAAAGCAATTGATAGTTTTACAGCCTCACTAACATTATCGACAATATGAATAATTTCTATCGCTGACTTTTTCCCAACTTCAGATAATTTATTTGCAGTTTGACCAAAAACGATCAATATTTTAACGTTATTTCTTAGATGTTCAATCAATTCCTCAAAGTCTATCCCTCTATCTAATCCACCTGCTATTAATATAATTGGTTTTTTAAAGGAGTTTAAAGCAGTTATTGTTGCTTGTGGATTTGTTGCTTTTGAATCATTATAAAAAGATACTTTATTCTTAGTTGTTAACACATACTCTAATCGATGTTCTACACCTCTAAAATCCCTTAACACCTTTGCAATCGAATTAATATCTGCACCATATAACCTTGTTGCAATAACAGCTGCTAATGCATTTTCTAAGTGTGCACCTTTAATTAGAATTTTATTTAACGATATAATTTCAACTTTCTCTTCCCCATCAATCCAATAAATTTTTTCGTTTTCGATATAAGCTCCTCTTATAATAGAGTCTTTTCCCAGTGTAGAAAAAAAATAAATTTTACTAGTAATAGAATTTGCTAAAATTCTACATTCTCTGCAATTCCAATTCAACACTGCGAAATCATTATCTTTTTGATTAATAAATAATTTTGACTTTGATAAGATGTAATCCTCAATATTTTCATGATAATCGAGATGTGCAGGATAGATATTAAGTAAAACTGCAATATGAGGTCTAAAATTAATAGTCCCTTTTAATTGAAAAGAACTTAATTCTGCAACTAACACCTGCTCACTCTTTATTGTTAATGCTTGCTCACTTAATACCGTTCCAATGTTTCCTGCTACAATTGGATTTAATCCAGCTTCCTTAATTATTTCACCAATTAATGTCGTCGTTGTTGTCTTTCCATTCGACCCAGTAATCCCAATTATTGGTGCTCTGGATAATTCGTAAGCTATTTCAACTTCGGTAATAATTGGGATATTATAAAACATTGCTTTTTGAATTGGAGCAATATTATAGGGTATACCAGGATTTTTAACTATTAAATCAACATTTTCATCTATTAGATTATCAGGATGCATACCAGTAATAACCTTTATCCCTATTTCCTTAAGTTCTTGTTCTTCTTTACAATTTTGTTTAACATCGTTAACAATAACATCAGCACCAATATTAAATAAGATTCTTGCAATAGTTGTGCCACTTTTAGCCATGCCTAATATAATAATTCTTTTCCCTTTATATTTATTTATTTCATCTTTATCCATTAATTCAACACCTCAATATATATTCCAAGTGCTGCAAAGATAAGTCCTACGGTCCAAAAAATTGTTACTACTTTCCATTCTGACCATCCAGAAAGCTCAAAATGGTGATGAATTGGGCTCATTTTAAATATTCGTTTCCCCTTAGTCTTAAAAAAGAAGACTTGAATTATAACTGACAATGTTTCTATTACATATACTCCACCAATAATAATTAATAATAACTCTGTTTTTGTAAGAATAGATATTGTTGCTAGTGCAGCTCCAAGGCCCAGTGAACCAGTGTCTCCCATAAAAACTTTTGCTGGATGGATATTATAAGCTAAAAATCCCAATAACGCCCCAACCATTGCAGCAGAAAATATTGCAATATCAAATTGGGTAGTAGCAATTGCAATTATTGTATATGCACCAAAAGTTATAGCACCACTTCCTGCTAATAAACCATCTACACCATCAGTTATATTTAAAGCATTAGCAAAACCTACTACCCAAAATATTATCAAAAGAAAATATAACCAACCCAAATCCAATCCAATTTGTGATCCGGGAAGAAAGACTCTCGTATCAAAGCCCTGTTGATATAATAAATAGCACAATATCAAAGCTATAAATATTTGTCCAAAAAGTTTCTGACTAGCTGTAAGTCCTAAATTTCTTCTTTTTACAATCTTAATAAGATCATCAAGAAAACCTAGAAAAGAAAAACCTAAAGTAATAGATAATAATAAATATATATTAAAAGTAAAAGGTGAAAATGTAATCACAGTTATAATAAGTGCTATTAAAAAAATAATAGCTCCTAAAGTTGGAGTTCCAGCTTTTTTTAAATGTTCTTGTGGTCCATCGTCTCTAATTGATTGGTCTATTTTTAATTTCCTTAAAAGAGGAATTAAAAATGGACCAAGTATTAATGAGATGATTAGTGGAGTCAAGATAGAATAAATAATAATTTTTGATTCCATTTAATAATAAGTCTCCTTTTTTATAATTCTATGCTCGTATATTATCAATAACTCTTTCTAATCTATTACCCCTTGATCCTTTTACTAAAATCACTGTTGATTCGGGGACTTGCTCAAGAATAAATTTAGAAATAGTATTTATATCTTTAAAATGTTTAATCTTTAGTTCATTTAGTCCATTATTTATAGCACCTCTTATAGTTGATTTACCAAATTCTCCAATTACAATTAAATAATCAAGATTAATATCTGCACATATTTTACCTATCTGTTCATGATATTTTTCAGCATTTATACCTAGTTCTAACATATCACCTAGTACAGCAACCTTATATTCGAATTGTGTTAATGATTCTAAAAATTTCAAACTCGCCATCATTGATGTAGGACTGGCATTATAAGTATCATTAAGTGCTAAACAACCGTTTTTTGTATATACCTTCTCTAAACGCATACCAGTTAATTCTATATTAGTTAAACCTAGTTGTATATATTGCTTGTCAACTCCAAGTTTTTTTGCTACTTGAATTGCCATTAAAGCATTAATAATATTATGAATACCTAAAAGTGGTATAAAATACTCTTCATTATTCGAATCTATAAAAGCTATACCCTCTAAATTACTAGTTTTAATAACTAAAGGATATACATCATTTGTATCTTTTTGTCCTACCCATATAATATTTTTAACCTCGTAATCGATAACTCTAGACCTTATCAAAGTTTCATCACCAGGTAAAATCGCATAACCATTATATTTTAATCCTTTTAATATTTCTATTTTTGCACTAGCAATGTTCTCTCTCGTTAATAAAAATTCTATGTGCGATTCACCAATATTTGTTATTACAACAAAATCCGGCTTTGCTAAAACTGATAATCTTTCAATCTCACCAATATTACTCATGCCCATTTCAATAACAGCAACCTCTGTATCTTCAGGCATAGTAAGAATAGTCAATGGTACGCCAATATGATTATTTAAATTACCTTTCGTTTTATGTACTTTATATTTATTAATTAATATCGAATAAATTATATCCTTAGTAGTTGTTTTTCCATTACTACCTGTAACTCCTATAACAATCGGATTTATTTGATCGCGATAATATAAAGCTAAATCTTGTAAAGCTAATAACGTATCAGGAACCAGGATAAAAGATAAATCAATATCAGGTACGGGGATATTTTCTTGCCATAACGTTGCTAAGGCACCAGCATTATAAGCCTGAACAACAAAACTATGTCCATCGTAAGATTCACCTCTTAAAGGAATAAATAAATTTCCTTTTATAATATTTCGAGAATCGGTGCTAACACCATTAACATTTATATTTTTTTCCCCATTTATCAACTGTCCCTTAACATGCTTAACAATTTCACTAATATTTAACTTCATAAAATTTTGCCCCTAATAGCTTCCTTTGCCACCTCTCTATCATCAAAATGAATTACTTTATCATTTAATATCTGATAAGTTTCGTGTCCTTTTCCTGCAATTATAACTACATCGCCTTTTTTCGCATTATTAATTGCATATTCAATAGCTTTTCGTCGATCAGTAATTGTTATATATACTGATTGCATATTTTTAATCTCCTCAATGCCAGCTACAATATCCTTTATTATTTCTTCAGGATTTTCTGACCTTGGATTATCAGAAGTCACAATCACTACATCACTACTTTCTACAGCTATTTTACCCATTAATGGTCTCTTGATTTTATCTCTGTCTCCTCCTGCACCAAATACACAATAAACTTTTCCGCTTACGAATTCTTTAATTGTCTTTAAAACATTTTCTAAACCATCTGGTGTATGGGCATAATCCACTATAACAGTAAAATCCTGATTAAGATTTACTAATTCAAAACGTCCATCTACTCCAGAAATATCCTCTATACTTTTTTTAATTTCTACTAATGAAATATCTTCTATTAAGGCAACTGTAATAGCAGCTAACGCGTTATAGACACTAAATTTCCCAATCATTTTTAAATTAATATCAATTACACCTTTGAAGCTATTTAGTGTAAAGTTAGTACCTTGTTCAGTTATACACAAATTAATAGCTCTTACATCCGCTTCATTATCAATACCATATGTAATAGTCTGAGCCGCAGTAATCTTATTAAAATACTGACTAGCTTTATCATCAGCGTTTAATACTGCATATTTACTATTCTTTCCATACGCATTTCCTAACTGGGAAAATAACAATCCTTTTGCTTCACGATATTTTCCCATTGTTACATGATAATCTAGATGGTCTTGAGTTAAATTTGTAAATACAGCAATATTGAAATCTATCCCACGTACTCTTCCCATGTCAAGAGCATGTGAAGAAACCTCCATTGTTACATAATCTGATCCAACAGTAATCATCTTGTCAAAATTTTTATGTAAATCAATAGCATCCGGTGTAGTATTTTTAACTTCTAAAACCTCGTCACCAATTTTCATTTTAATAGTACCTATCAAACCTGTTACATGATTTTGATCTGTTAATATTTTATCTATTAAATGAGTAGTTGTTGTTTTTCCATTTGTACCAGTAACTCCAATAACTTTTAATCTAGTTGAAGGGTGATTATAAAATTTATCTGATAAAACAGCCATAGCAAACCTAACATCTTTTACAATAATCTGTGGAACCTTTACTGGTAACTTTCTTTCACATATTACTGCAACTGCACCTTTATCAATTGCGTTTTGTGCATATTTGTGCCCATCAGTAACAAATCCAGGTAAACAAATAAATAAATCTCCTTGTTCAACAATTCTTGAATCTGCTTTTAGATCATTCACTTCAATATTTATATTGCCAATACTTTTATATATAAGTAACGAGCTTATTAATCGTTCTAAATTCATTTTCACCCTCCTCTGCATACCTATATTATAGACAAAAAACGTACTAACACCATCTATTTCTAAAGATAAATCAATATATAAATTTATTTAGAGAAGTAATACTTAATGTCAGTTTGCGTCTTTATCCTCTAGTATAATATTTATCTTTCCTCCATTATAAGGATAACCAGGGGTTAGACTTTGACTTACAACTATTCCAGTACCATTGAATGTTATATCAATATTAAGTACTGAACAATATTCTAATGCTTCTCGCAAAGATTTGCCAATTAGATTTGGAGTTATATACTCTTCTTCTGGTATTGTTACAAGATAAACTCTTGTTCCTTTTGGAACTTCCGCTTCGTTAGCTGGATATTGTTTTAATACTTTTTTACCATCACCTATTACTATAGGAATTAAACCTAATTCAGTTAATTCATTCTTACCAATTTCAATTAAATTATTTGTGTAATTTTTTAAAGAAATATCCGATTTATCAGTAACTTCAACATAGTTACCAGAACTTTTAGGTACTTTTAAATATCTTAAACTATTTTGCATAATTTCCGTAAAGATTGGTGCTGCAATCGTATTACCATAATAAGCATAATCTAAATCTGGCTCATCTACTATTACATAAACTAATAATCTAGGATCATAAGATGGAGCATAACCAATATATGAAGCAATATAAGCATCTTTTAAATACTCACCGTTGGGCCCTATTTTTTGTGCTGTTCCAGTCTTACCAGCAACATTATATCCTTCAATATAACCAGGTCTTTGTCCAAATTTAACAACCTCTTCTAAAATCGCACTTGTTTCCCTAGCAGTCTTCTCAGAAATAACTCGAGATTCTATAGTAGGTTGAATCTCTTTAATGAGTTCTCCAGAAGAATTATCTCTGATTTCCTTTACTAAGTGGGGTGTTATTAAATTACCTCCATTTGCAACTGCTGAAACCGCCTTAACATGTTGAATGGGTGTTACTGCTATACCCTGTCCGAAAGATATTGTAGCTACATCAAGTGGATAAGCGTCCTCGACTTCTTTCAATATACCAATAGATTCGCTTGGTAAATCTATACCAGTTTTTTTGCCAAAGCCAAAATCATTTATATAAGAAAATAACATCTCTTTTCCTAATATCTCATAACCTAATTTTACAAAAGCAACATTACTTGATCTTTGTACACCTTCCAAATATGATATTTCACCCCAACCAAGCCCATTGTTAGCATCCCTAATAATATCACCATATATATCAATAGAGCCCGACATAAATGTATCATTCGGATTAAATAACCCTTCCTCTATGGATGCAGCTAAAGTAATAATTTTAAAGGTTGACCCTGGTTCAAAATTAAAACTTATTGCTGGATTATTATAATCCTCAATATACCAATATTCATTGGGATTATAATTGGGGCGATTAGACATTGCTAATATCTCTCCTGTATTGGGATCTGCAACAATAACTACTAAATTCTTAGGATTATATAATTCCACTGCCTTATCTAAAGCGGTTTCTACATACTGTTGAATTGTCCTATCAATAGTTGACACTAAATCATTTCCATCTTTAGCTGGTTCAAACAACAATTCTCCTTCAGGTAAACTATAACCTTTTAAATCCTCATTAACATTTAATTCACCAGGAGTACCAGATAATATTTCATTATAATAACTTTCTAACCCTAAAACCGGCTTGTTTTCATAGTTAACAAAACCTAAAGCATAAGATGCAAAAAAGTTATAAGGATAATATCTTATATCTTCTTCTCTTAAAATTATTCCAGGTATTTTTAATTCTTTTATTATTTCAGCAATCTCCTGATTAACCTTCCATCCTCCAGGACGCAATTCTACTTGGTAAGCATCCTTAGTTAATAATTTATATAAATCAGTTTCAGACATATTTAAAATTGGAGCTAATTGAGCTGAGGTAGCTACTGGATCAACTATATGAACTGGGTTTTCTTTTGATAAAACAGCAATAACTGTGTAAGCAACTGAATTATAAGCTAACCTATCACCATTACTATCAAAAATTATTCCTCTTTGAGGTTCCAAAATATATGAATTATTCCAAGTATTAATAGCCTGTTCTTTATATTTTGGAGCATCAACCGTCTGGATTAAAAATATCTTAAATAGTAAGAAAAAAAATAAAATAGTAATAATTATTCCAATTATTAATGCTCGTCTTTTTAATATCTTATTAATATCCATATTTATCTCCTATTAATCACTAAAGAAATTATATTTTTAATTTCCAGACAATACAATAATTCGATCCTCATTTAAAGTCATTCCCAAATCTTCTTGGGCTATTTTTAAAATTCTTTCTGGTGAACTTAAATTTGCAATTTCCATTTCTAATATTTCGT
>CAZSSR010000028.1:0-12731 GCA_964609605.1 uncultured Bacillaceae bacterium
GGTTATGATCACCAAACAGAAGATGATGAGAGAAAAATGTTTATTAGGCAAGAAAGTATATTAAATACTCTAAACTTTACGAGGTGATTTTGACTTGTATTCAAAAAAAATAACTGATAGTTTTTATTATGCTAGCGAGGGAATTGTTTATGCCATAAATACAGGGCGCAATATGAAGATTCATTTATTTATTGCGATATTTATATTGGTATCGGGAATGTGTTTACATTTTAACGAGACTGAGGTTCTGATAATATTTTTATGCATAGCCATGGTTATAGGGGCTGAAATCTTCAATACGGCAATAGAGAAGACTGTAGATATTATGATCAAGGACTATCATCCTACCGCCAAAGTAGCTAAGGACTTAGCGGCGGGGGCAGTTTTTTTAATTGTTTTGATTGTTATTTTCGTCGGCATAATTGTTATCTTGCCATATTTATTATCACTTTATTTTGGTGATTGGGTTAGGGAACCTGTTAGACCATTAGCATTTTACTCTTTGCAGGGATTAACATTAATATTGTTTACTTACGCAGTTAAAGCATGTTGGTATAGTAGTGTCAATAAGAATAATCAACCTCATGCTTTAATAGGAATAATATTTATTTTATTCTCATTATCAACAATTCTATTTTCACATCTTATATATGTTTTAGTACTTTTATTATTAATCTTTGTTATTTACTTACTTTATAAAAAGGTTAAGTGGATAGCAATTGTTCAAAATGGGATTATTTCTATAGGTGGATTTTATTTATCTTATGTTGTATTTTTCTAAGGGGGCAACTGTATATATGGAAAAGGAAGATTTAGTAAGAATGGCAAAAGAAGCACGCAATAATGCATATGTTCCTTATTCTAATTTTAAAGTTGGTGCGGCTGTATTAATGAAGGATGGACAAGTATATAAAGGAGCGAATATTGAGAATGCTTCATTTAGTCTGTCTAATTGTGCCGAAAGGACAGCGATTTTTAAAGCAATATCAGAAGGGTACACTGTTCATGATTTTGCTTCATTAGCTGTAATTGCAAATACATCTGGACCAGTTTCACCATGCGGAGCTTGTAGACAAGTTATTGCAGAATTTTTTGAAGCTGATGTGAAAATATATTTAGCTAACTTAAAAGACAATATATTAGAGACCTCTGTTGAAGAATTATTACCAAGAGCTTTTACAAGTGGTGATATGAATGATTAAAAATAATAAAAAATCAGGCTTTGTTACAATTATAGGTAGACCAAACGTTGGAAAATCGACTATGCTTAATCAGATAATTGGTAAAAAAATTGCAATTATGTCTGATAAGGCACAAACAACCAGAAATAAAATAAGAGCAATATATACTGACCCAGAAAAGGGACAAATAATTTTTATTGATACTCCGGGAATACATAAGCCAAAATCCAAGCTTGGAGCTTACATGATGAATATTACATTAACATCACTTCAAGAGGTAGATTTATTGCTTTATCTAATTGATGTAACTGCGAAATTCGGTGCTGGCGAACAGTTTATTATTGAGCAATTAAAACAAGTAAAACGAACTCCGATTTTTTTAATATTAAATAAAATTGATTTAGTAAGTCCTGATGATCTTTTTCCAGTAATAGAGAAATATCGAAAATTTATTGATTTTGCTGAGATCATACCTATTTCAGCATTAAATGGTAATAATCTTTCAACTTTAATTGAAGAGATTTATAAAATATTGCCTATCGGTCCTTATTATTATCCTATCGATCAAATTGTAGATTATCCTGAACGTTTTATTGTAGCAGAGTTAATTCGGGAAAAATTGCTACAACAGACTAGAGAGGAAATTCCTCATTCGATTGCAGTTATTATAGAATCAATGAAGCCGGGTGTCGAAAATCCAGACACTGTAACAATTAGTGCGATTATATATATTGAAAGAAAGTCACAGAAGGGGATTATTATCGGCAAGAATGGAAGTATGTTAAAAGAAATTGGTAAGCAAGCTCGTGTCGATATTGAGAACCTATTAGGGACAAGAATCTACCTTGAGTTATGGGTTAAGGTAAAAGAAGATTGGCGAAATAAAGACCATCTGTTAAAAGAATTAGGATATACTATGATAGAATAATTTTTGATATAATAAACTTGTTAAGTAAAGGGGAGAAAAAAAGATGAAACATATTAAAATTATTTCAAAAAACCGTCTTCAAGATACAATGTTATCTGGCACCTGCGAGAAGTGCTCTGCTTCATGTCAATCTGCTTGTAAAACATCAATGACTGTTAGTAATACTATATGCTATACCAAAACCGAAGCAAAATAAGACTGTAATAAGACTGTATTAAATGTCCTATTTCTGTGTTGTTGCGGTCGCATATGTAGTTTACAACTTGCTTACCATGTCCGTTACCTTTCTCTTAAGAAGTGAAATATGAAGAAAGGCAACTCCCATAAGCCTCAAGTTGCAAACCACATATGCTCCTACTTCTACTCAAGGTAAGCTCCGTTCCTACGATTTATGCACGCCTTGAACTAGAACATTTACTACAGTCTTACTAAAGACAAAATACTGTATTAAATGTCCTATTTTTGCTCCTTTTTAGGGGCGCTTTTATATTATTATGTGATTAACTAACTAGGGGGAGAAATTACAATGGTTCCGGGACAGGTGCATACATTTTCTTATAAAGATAAAAACATTGTTTTAGACGTTAATAGTAATTCTTTGTTGACTGTTGATGATTTAGCAAGGAGAATAATTGAATTATATCCTCATCAAATATTAGTAACAATAGTTGAGGAACTTAATAGTACTTATGATGAAAGTAAAATTCTTGAAGCTTATCAAGAAATTACTAATTTAATAGATGAAGGGATTTTGTATTCTAAGGGTGTACTTCCTAGTGAGAATTACAATCCAGATGAATTTGAAATTAAATCTATGTGTTTACACGTATCACATGATTGTAATTTAAGGTGTAAATACTGCTTTGCAGGAACTGGACCATACGGGCAAGAACGTACAACGATGTCCTTTGAAACAGGGAAGAATGCCATAGATTTTTTAGTTAACCAAGCAAAGAACACTTCATTTTTAGAAATAGATTTCTTTGGTGGAGAACCCTTGCTTAATTTTTCGGTAGTTAAGCAGCTTGTTAAGTATGCTAGAGAATTAGAAATTAAAACAGGTAAGAAATTTGATTTTTCATTAACAACAAACGGAATGGATTTAGATGAAGATATAGAAGATTTTATTGAACAAGAAAGTATAAATTTAATTTTAAGCATCGATGGACGTAAGGAGATTAATGATAATATGCGACCAAAGCCAGACGGTTCTGGTTCATATGAAACACTTATGAAAAATTATAAGCGTTTGAATAGCAAGCGTTTAGGAAAAGAAGATAACCGTTATGGACTTGGTGTATATACATACTACCGTGGTACATTTACAAGTGAAAACCTTGATTTTTATCAGGATGTTTTGCACCTTGCCGATCAAGGCTTTAAACGTATTTCAATTGAGCCAGTTATATTACCTGCCAATAGAAGGTATGCGATACAGATGGATGATCTTCCAAAAATATTTGAAAGTTATGATATTCTTACGGATAAATACTTAGAACGATTGGGAAGCGATAAGGAATTTTATTTTCATCATTTTGAAGTTGATATGGAAAACGGACCATGTTATGCAAAAAGAATAACTGGTTGTGGGGCAGGATATCATTATATCGCTGTTACTCCAGAAGGTGAATTTTATCCATGCCATCAATTTGTTGGGAAAAAGGAGACTATCATTGGTAATTTAAAGGATGGTTTTACCAATAAGGAATTAATGAATAAATTGAGAGATACTAATATATATTCAAGACCAGAGTGTATAGAGTGTTGGGCGCGCCACTTATGTGGTGGAGGCTGTCATGTTAATGCATATGGATTTAATGGCGATTTAAATATTCCATATAAAATTGCTTGCGAAATAACTAAAAAGCGTTATGAGAACGCATTATATTTAAAAGTTCTAGAATTACAAAGTATAATTTAGAAATTAAGATATTAAAAATATTGCTATAGAGATTTGTTAAATACTTTTAACTTTAATATTGGAGTGTTTACAATGTTAATTACGGATGAGGCTATTGTTATCAAATCAATGGATTATGGTGAAGGAAACAAGATAATCACATTGTTTACTAGAAGCAATGGGAAAATAGCTGTTTTAGCAAAAGGAGCAAAAAAAACAAGAAGCCGATTAAATATTTTAACTCAAATATTTTGTTATGGAAAGTATATTTATTTTATAAATAATCAATCAAACATGGGTACCTTAAATCAAGGTGATGTAGAAAAACATTTCGAGAATATTTACAAGGATATTACTAAAACCTCTTATGCCGCATATTTGGTTGAATTAGTAGACAAGCTAACTGAGGTGAAACAACCTAACCAAAATCTATTTGAACAGTTATTATCAAGTTTAGAGCATATTAATTCGGGAAAAGAAGAAGAGATAGTGGCAAGAATTTTTGAAATGAAAATATTTCAGATTTTTGGGTATAATCCACATTTACAATCATGTTCTATCTGTAAGGAAGATAATGATATTGTTGCTTTCAGTATTATTAATGGTGGTTTAGTGTGTAGTAAACATAAAGATGATAAAGCAATAATTATTCAACCAAATACGATAAAATTGTTAAGAATATTTGCAAATATGGATATTAGAAGATTAGGAAATATAGATATAAAACAATCTACAAAAGATCAATTGAAATTAATTATGGAATTTTTTTTTGATGAATATATTGGTATACCTTTAAAATCAAGAAATTTTTTAGAACAATTGAAAAAATTCGAAGATTAAAATAAAGTTAGTTGCAAATTTTTTTTTGTTTTGATATATTTCTAATAAGTGAAAATAAATTAAGTTATGATAGAGATAAGTAGCTAGCGATTTATAAACTAGTGAATGGCACTCTTGAACTTTTTTGATAAAGAGGATTAATAATTAATATATTATTAATCAATTAGGGTGGAACCGCGGGAGTTTTCTCGTCCCTACACAAATATTTTTGTGTGTTGGGATTGGAAGACTTTTTTGTGTAGAATGAAAATTTATACAGGGGTGTTGATAAGATGAATTTGCAAGAAATGATTTTAACATTACAAAACTTTTGGGCAAGACAAAAATGTATTATTGCTCAACCATATGATATAGAAAAAGGTGCTGGGACAATGAATCCAATGACTTTTTTGCGTGCAATTGGGCCAGAACCTTGGAGGGTGGCTTATGTTGAACCATCAAGACGACCAGCTGACGGGAGATATGGAGAGAATCCTAATCGTTTATATCAGCATCATCAATTTCAAGTAATTATTAAACCATCACCAGATAATATTCAGGAGCTTTATTTAGAAAGCTTAAAGGAATTAGGAATAGATCCTTTAAAGCATGATATTAGATTTGTTGAGGATAATTGGGAAAACCCTACTTTTGGGGCCTGGGGCTTGGGTTGGGAGGTCTGGTTAGATGGTATGGAAATCACACAATTTACCTATTTCCAACAAGTCGGAGGCTTAGATTGTAGTCCGATATCAGTTGAATTGACTTATGGAATTGAAAGATTAGCCTCTTATATTCAAGATAAGGATAATGTTTTTGATTTAGTATGGGTTGATGGCTTTACTTATGGTGATATTTTTCATCAACAAGAATATGAACATTCAAAATATACTTTTGAAGTCTCTGATAGTAAAATGTTATTTACTCTTTTTAATACTTATGAAAATGAAGCTAAACGTGCAATGAAAGAAAATCTCGTTTACCCGACATATGATTATATTTTAAAATGCTCTCATACTTTTAATCTTCTCGACGCAAGAGGCGCAATAAGTGTTACAGAAAGAGCGAATTATATTACGAGAGTGAGAAATATGGCGAAACAATGCGCACAATTATATTATCAAGAACGAGAAAGATTGGGTTTTCCAATGTTAAAGAGTAAGGAGGAAAACAATTGAATAAAAATTTGTTAATAGAAATTGGAGTAGAGGAAATGCCAGCGCGGTTTATTTTTGATGCAACTTTACAATTAGCAAACAAACTAGAAAATTGGTTAAAAGAAAATTACGTTTCTTATGGTGAAATTCTTACATATTCAACTCCTAGAAGATTAACGGTTATATTGAAAGATGTAGCTTCTAAGCAAGCAAATAGAACAGAAGAAGTTAGAGGTCCATCCTTAAAGATAGCCAAAGATGAGAATGGAATTTGGAGTAAGGCTGCACAAGGATTTGCAAAGGGACAAGAAGTAGAATTAGATAATTTATATATAAAAGATATAAAAGATACTGATTATATTTTTGCAGGGAAGGAGTTTATTGGACAAAAAGTAGATGAGTTACTTCCGTCGGTTCTAACTGAATTGATAACATCAATGACTTTTCCTAAAAATATGCGATGGGGTAATTATGATTTGAAGTTTATACGTCCAATTAGATGGTTGTTAACATTATTTGGTGAAGAAATAATTCCTATTGAGATTACGGGTGTTAAATCAAGTAATAAAACATTTGGACATCGTTTTTTAGGAAATGAGGTTACGATCTCATCAATTGAGCAATATGAGTCTGTATTAAAAGAAGAGTATGTCATTGTTAATCCTGAGGATAGAAAAGAAATGATTTTATCACAGATCAATAATTTAAAGAAAAATAAAAATTGGAATGTACCAATAGACGAAAGTTTATTAATGGAAGTTGTTAATCTTGTAGAATATCCGACTATTTTAGTGGGAAGCTTTAAAGAAGAATTTTTGCAAATACCTAAGTTAGTATTGATAACTACGATGAAGGAGCATCAAAGATATTTTCCAGTTGAGGATATGGAAGGTAATCTACTGCCATATTTTATTACTGTAAGAAATGGTGATAATACTTCTTTAGAAACCGTAGTCAGAGGTAATGAAAAGGTTATAACTGCAAGATTAGCAGATGCGAGATTTTTCTATTTAGAGGATCAAAAAGTAGAAATAAGTAAGTCATTATCAAAATTAGAAAATATAGTTTTTCAAAAAGAGTTAGGAACAATCGGTGATAAAACTAGACGAATAATGGAAATATCTAGTAATTTATCTTCTCTGTTAGAAATTGATGAATGTACATTAGATAATATTATTAGAACAGCTGAAATATGTAAATTTGATTTAGTTACTAATATGGTTCATGAATTTCCAGAATTACAGGGATTTATGGGAGAGAAATATTCAGAAATACAAGGTGAAAATAATCTAGTATCAAAAGGCATTTATGAACATTATCTTCCGCGTTTTTCAGGAGACGAATTACCAGAGACTATTGTAGGTCAGGTAATAAGTATTGCTGACAAAATTGATAATATTGTTGGTTCGTTTACGGTTGGTAAAATTCCAACTGGTTCACAAGATCCGCTAGGATTAAGAAGACAAGCTGCGGGAATTATACAGATTATATTAGATAAAATGAGCATCATTAAGTTAATACAACTATTTGAGATAACTCTAGATGTTTATGAGCAGAAAGGTTTATTAAATAATAATAGAGATGAGTTAATTAAAGAACTTTATGATTTCTTCGTGTTAAGGGAAAGAAGATTATTGCAAGAAAATGGTATACGATATGATGTTATTGATGCAGTACTAGAGGTTGAAAGAGATGATATAAAAGTAATGATGGAGAAATCATCTTTATTAACAGAAGAACTTTGTAGTCCGGATTTTAAAAATTTTGTTGATTCATTAACACGCGTAATAAATATTGCAGCTACTGTTAATAGTGAAGATAGTAATCCTGAGAAGTATATAGAAGATGAAGAAAGAGATTTATATAGTCGTTTTGTTGATATACAAGAAAAAGCGAGGGGTTATCAAAACCAAAAACAGATTTTAGAAGAACTTAAGACTTTAAAGGGCCCAATAGATGCCTATTTTAATAAAGTTTTAGTGATGATAGATGATATTGATTTGCGTCGGCAGAGATTAGGATTGCTTTTGTCAATATCAAAATATATTAAGAGTTATGCAGATTTTAGTAAAATAGTGTTTGAATAAATCATTTAAAGTGTATGATTTATAATTTTAAAAATATATTGCAATGGATAAATATAAAATATAGTATATACTTTATAAGATATTTTACGTAATTAGTATAACACATTGTCTTAAAAGGTGGTGAAGAGTCATAGAACTTACTAATAGACAAGAACATATAATTCAAATTGTGAAGGAAGATGGACCAATAACTGGCGAAAAAATTGCGGAACAATTAAATTTAGCCAGATCTACATTAAGACCTGATTTAGCTATTTTAACAATGTCTGGTTTTTTGGATGCTAGGCCAAATGTGGGATACTTTTATTCTGGAAAGAAAAGAAATCAATTAATAAGTGAAATGTTAAATAAATTGATAGTAAAAGATTATAAAGCTATTCCTGTAGTAATAAAAGAAGATTCTTCTGTTTATGATGCAATTGTGACGATGTTTTTTGAAGATGTGGGTACTTTGGCTGTAGTAAAAAATAAAAGTGTTTTGGTGGGAGTTGTTTCCCGAAAGGATCTATTAAAGGTTGCAATTGGTAACCAGGATCTTCACGAAATACCAGTATCAATAATAATGACGAGAATGCCGAATATTGTTACATGCAGATCAGAGGATTCTTTATTAGAAGTTGCTAATAAGTTAATTTATAATCAAATTGATTCTTTGCCAGTTGTAAATCATGATAATGAGCAGTATGAAGTTATTGGACGTGTCACTAAGACAACAATAACAAAGGTTTTTGTTGAATTAGGCAAAGATGATGATTTTTAAGGGGGAAAAGGCAATAGCTAATAAAACGGATAAACCAGTTATTTTTATTGTTTCAGACTCTGTTGGTGATACAGCAGAATTTGTAGTGTTGGCAGCAGTTAGCCAATTTAATGGTGGCTATGCTGAAATACGAAGAATTTCATATGTCGATGATGTACAAACTATTGATGAAACTATTGAATCTGTTAAAGATGTTAATGGAATTATTGTATTAACAATGGTTATTGAGGATTTAAAAAAATATTTACTGGTAAAAGCAAAAGAAGCAAATATTAAGACTGTTGATATTATGGGGCCGATGTTGGATGCGTTTGAATCTTTGTATCATGCAAAACCAAGAATGGAACCTGGACTTGTTAGAAAATTAGATGAAGAATATTTTAGAAAAGTAGAAGCTATTGAGTTTGCTGTTAAATACGATGATGGTAAAGACCCACGCGGGATTTTAAAAGCAGATGTAGTATTAATAGGTGTTTCTAGAACCTCGAAAACACCACTTTCAATGTATTTAGCTCATCAAAGAATAAAAGCTGCAAATGTACCGTTAGTGCCTGAAGTTAAGCCTTCAGAAGAATTATATAATATATCTAATAAAAAAATAGTAGGGTTAAAAATAAATCCTGAAAAATTATTTGGTATTCGTGAAGAGAGACTAAAATCTCTTGGGTTAGCTACTCACGCTAATTATGCAAATCTTGAAAGAATATTGGAAGAACTTGAGTATTCCGAAACTATAATGAAAAGAATAGGTTGTCCAGTTATTGATGTTTCAAATAAAGCAATTGAAGAAACAGCAAACATTATTATAGATATAATACGGAAAAGGGGAGGAAAATGATGGGCGAGAAATATGTTTATTTATTTCATGAGGGAACTAAAGAGATGAAGGAAATACTTGGGGGAAAGGGAGCTAATCTAGCTGAAATGACCCGTGTAGGGTTACCTGTTCCGCCTGGATTTACTCTTTCAACAAAAGCGTGTAACGATTATTATAAAAACAATAAAAGTTTAAATGAAGAGGTTATAACTCAATTAGAAAATGCATTAGAAACATTAGAAGGTCAAACTGGGAAGAGATTAGGAGATAATTCAAACCCTTTGTTAGTATCAGTTAGGTCTGGTTCAGTTTTTTCTATGCCAGGTATGATGGATACGGTATTAAATCTAGGGCTTAATGATCTAACAGTAGAAGTATTAGCTGGGTTAACAAATAATCCGCGTTTTGCTTATGATAGTTATCGTCGCTTTATTCAAATGTTTAGTAATGTTGTCTTAGAGATTGAACATTATTTATTTGAAAAAGAGATTGAAATAATAAAAGAGGAAAAAGGTGTTACTGAGGATACACAATTGGATGCTAAGGATTGGCAGATAGTTATTGAGGCATACAAAAAAATCGTTTTAACTAAAACAAAAAAACCATTTCCACAAGATCCAAAACAACAATTGATGATGGCAATCAATGCAGTCTTTGATTCATGGAATAATCAAAGAGCTATTGTATATCGTAAAATCAATAAAATACCAGATTATTTAGGGACTGCTGTTAATATACAGATGATGGTTTTTGGAAATATGGGCGAAGACTCAGGAACTGGCGTAGCATTTTCAAGGAACCCATCTACAGGCGAAGCAGTTTTATATGGTGAATATTTAATGAATGCTCAAGGCGAGGATGTTGTGGCAGGTATTAGAACTCCTAAGCCAATAAATACATTAGATGAAGTAAATTCGAATGTATATAATCAATTTTTAAATATCACAAATCAACTGGAAAATCATTATAAGGATATGCAAGATATTGAGTTTACAATTGAAAAAGGAAAACTTTATCTTTTACAAACAAGAAACGGAAAAAGAACGGCACAATCTGCTGTTAAAATTGCTGTTTCACTAGTCCATGAGGGAATAATAGATAAAGAAACAGCATTGTTAAGAGTTGATCCAGATCATCTAGACAAGTTACTTCATAGGCAAATAGATACATCTGTTAAATTAGAAGAAATTGCTAAGGGATTACCTGCTTCTCCAGGTGCTGCAACTGGTAAAATTGTATTTACAGCTGATGAAGCAGAAAGAATGAATTCTTTAGGAGAAAAGGTATTATTGGTTAGACCTGAGACAACACCGGAGGATATCCATGGAATGGTTGCTGCTCAAGGAATATTAACAAGTAGAGGTGGTATGACTAGTCATGCTGCTGTTGTAGCAAGGGGCATGGGTAAACCTTGTATTACTGGTTGTGAATCAATGAAAATTGATACAAAGAAAAAAGAAGTTTATTTTCAAAATGGGTTGGTATTAAAAGAAGGGGATATTATTTCCTTTGATGGTAGCTCGGGTAAGGTTGTTTTGGGTGAGGTAAAGTTGATAGACCCAGAATTATCGTCTGAATTTAAGGAACTATTAGAATGGGCTGATCAGATAAAGAAAATAGAAGTGCGGTCTAATGCTGATACTCCAACTGATGCTAAAAAATCAAGAGAATTTGGTGCTCGCGGGATAGGATTATGCAGAACTGAGCATATGTTTATGGATCCTAAGCGAATCCCTGTAGTTCGTGATATGATTCTTGCTGAGAATATTGAACAAAGGAAAGAAGCATTAAATAAATTACTACCTATGCAGCAGGGCGATTTTAAGGGTATTTTAAAAGAAATGAAAGGATTACCAGTAACTATTCGTTTATTGGATCCACCGCTGCATGAGTTTTTACCAAATGCTGAGGATTTAGTTGTTGATATAATAAAACTAAAATATGAGAATGCAAGCGAGAAAATTATACAAGAGAAAGAAAATTTATTAAAAAAAGTTAGAAATTTATCAGAGTTTAATCCAATGCTTGGCCATCGAGGTTGTCGTTTAGGAATAACTTATCCAGAAATTTATGCTATGCAAGCAGAAGCGATTTTTAATGCTACTATTGAGTTAGCAAAAGAAAATATAATAGTTGAGCCTGAGGTTATGATTCCTTTAGTAGGGCATGTAAATGAATTTAAACTGATGAAAGAATTAGTAATTGAAGTTGCAGATCGAGTAAAAAAAGATAAAAATACTGATTTTAATTATATGATTGGAACAATGATTGAGATTCCACGCGCGTGCTTAACTGCGAATGAAATTGCAGAGCAGGCAGATTTCTTTTCTTTTGGCACAAATGATTTAACACAGACAACTTTTGGATTTAGCAGGGATGATGCAGAAGGAAAATTTCTTCAGTACTATATTGACCATAAAATTTTGCCAGAGAATCCGTTTGTATCAATTGATATAGATGGTGTTGGTAAATTGATTGAAATAGGAACTAGTTTAGGTAGAACGGTTAAACCAGCTTTAAAAGTAGGAATATGCGGTGAACATGGAGGAGAAGCGAAATCAATTGAATTTGTATATAAAAATGGATTTAATTATGTAAGTTGTTCTCCATACAGAGTTCCATTAGCAAGACTTGCAGCCGCACAAGCTACTATAAAAAACAAGTAAATTTCTGGATTTTTGTTATGTAATTCTCAGTAATACGTGACCTGACTAAAATTATTATTATTATTACTTCCACAATAATTATTTTTTTATAAAGTCGCTATTATATATGAAGACCGATGAATATATTTGTTCATCGGTCTAAATTTATTGATATTTCATTAGATAAGCAGGAAGAAAGATATGCTATAGTGTGCATTAATAACATATTATATAGCATGGACTATGTATATTGTTAAACTTTAAATTAGAACAAACTTTTTTTCGTTTTAATGATTGGGACTTAATAATTACAGTTCGACAAATATCGACAAGAAGGAAAATGAAATTAAGTGTAGAATATTATATATAGAGATGTAGAAAAATATAAAATAAAAAATTATAACACAATGAAAAATTTGTCGAAAGATGAAAAATAT
>CAZSSR010000029.1:0-12670 GCA_964609605.1 uncultured Bacillaceae bacterium
AAATAATAATTTTGTTGTTAATACTAAGATAGATGGTCAATACTATTCCGTTATTTATTTAGCAATAGAAAATATAAGTGATGAAAAAATTGCGTATCTTGTTTTTTATGAAAAAAATCTTGCTTTAAGTAATTTTGAAAATAGGTTATCTGCTAACAGTCTAATTTTACTTATATTATTGTTGGTTGTACTTATTGCATATTTTCTATTAAACTGGGTAAGTAAAGAAATTGAAATTCTTATTGGTACTGATAATTTAACAAAAGCTTATAATAGAAACAAATTTTATGAAATTATTGCTTTAGAAATACAACGCAAAAAAAGATACCAAAATAATATTTCATTAATAATTTTCGATATTGATAGATTTAAGGATGTTAACGATAAATTTGGGCACAATATTGGAGATAAAGTTTTAAAAGATTTGGTACTATTAGTGAAGGATAATATAAGACAGACAGATTATTTATTTAGGTGGGGTGGGGAAGAATTCATAATTATTTTACCTCAAAACAAGTTATTAGAGGCAATTGATGTTGCTGAAAAACTAAGACAAAAGATTGAAAATTATAGATTTAGTTTAGAGGATTTGTATTGTGTAACAGCAAGCTTTGGTGTTGTTGAGTATAATGTAGATGAATCTATTGATGATTTAGTAAATAGAGCTGACAAATTATTATATGAAGTAAAAAAGTCTGGAAGAAATCAAGTTAGGTTCTAGAAATTATGCAAAAATAATAATAATGTAATATGAACTTATTTAGTAATATAAGGGTAAGATCTAAAGGGAAATTTGATTAGATAATAAAAACATATATTTGAGGATATTTTTAGAAGGAGATTCTAATAGATGGATTGGATAGTGTATGTAGTTTTAGGATTAGTTCAGGGAATTACAGAGTGGCTTCCTATTAGTAGTAGTGGGCATCTGATTATTTTTGAAGAATTATTTAATTTAGAATTTCCGGGATTAGCTTTTGAAGTTTTATTGAATTTCGCTACATTTTTAGCCTTAATTATCGTTTTTAGATATGAGTTAATGAAATTAATTATTGGTTTTTTTCGCTACATTTTTATAAAAACAGAAAGCGATCGAAATGATTTTCTTTTTGGAATATATTTAATTGTTGGTATAATACCAGTCGCAATATTAGGACTTTTATTTGGTGATTATATTGAAAGCAGTTTAAAATCTTTAACAACAGTAGCTGTAGCATTAATCGTTACAGGATTAGGACTTTTTTATATATCTAAATTTGAGGGTACTCGAAAAGATTTAAAGCTAAGTGATGCGGTATGGGTCGGTATTTTTCAAGCCATTGCATTAATTCCTGGGATTAGTAGATCAGGAGCAACAATTTTTGCATCACTATTCAGAAAATTAGATAAAGAACTGGCTATAAGATACTCGTTCTTTTTAGCTATACCTGTTAGCATTGGAACAATGTTGCTTAAAATAGGCGATTTAATACAACAATTAACAACTGCAAACATTCTTAATTATATTTTGGCGTTTGTTGTGTCTTTAATTTCAGCAATTTTTGCTTTACAATGGTTTATAGGAATAATTAATAGAGGTAAGTTAATTTATTTTACTTATTATTGCGTTACTGTTGGGGTTTTAGTTCTTTTATATCAATACATTGTATAAAAAAGTAGGGAGTTAATCTGATGTCAATTTTTAGTAATTTTCCGCTAATTTCGGCTTTACTAGCAATAAATTTAGCACAATTATTAAAGTTTCCCTTAAATATTTTAATAAACCATAAGGTTGAACCGATTATAATATTTAGTAATGGTGGAATGCCAAGCTCTCATTCGGCATTTGTTTCAGCTTTAGCGACTGCGTTAGGGATTGAATTCGGTGTTAGCTCTCCCTATTTTGCAATTGCTTTTGTTTTTGCAATGATTACAATGTGGGATGCTGCTGGTATACGTTATCAAGCTTCGAAGCATGCACAAATTTTAAATATATTAACAAGGGATTTTCGTTTGTTAGTAGAGCAGATTAAATATAAGGCAAATTCAGAAGATGAACTATCGGAATCTCCTTTAAAGGAACTATTAGGACACAAACCTACTGAAGTTATGATTGGTGCAGTGTTTGGAATTATTGTGGCATTGCTTGTTCAGTTTTTGTATTAAATATTATTTTATTTATTAGGAGTTATTTATGAAATGGAAATTAAAAATATAAATGAAAGAAATATTAAAATAAGTTTTCCAGAGTTAGGTCAAACAAATATCTTGATTATTTACGGTCAAAAATTCACCTATATTTGCGATACTTTTTTGGGACCTGAAGCGATGGATGGAGTTAAAGATATGTTAATAGAAGATAATCGCACTCAGCCTATTATCGTGTTTAATTCACATGGTGATTGGGATCATGTGTGGGGTAATTGTACTTTTTCTAATTCAATAATTGTGGCTCACTACAAGTGTAGGGAATACCTTGAAAATAATTTTTTTAAGGATTTAGAAAAAAATATTCAATATGCTAAGGGGGAGATAGTACTCTGTTATCCAAATTTATTATATGAGGAAAGATTATTTTTTCCAGATGATGAGGTGGAGTTTTTTTATACTCCAGGTCATACAGAGGATTCATCTTCTTGCTATGATAGAAAAACAAAGACATTATATGTAGGGGATAACGTTGAGGCTCCTCTACCAATTTTACAAAGTAAAGATTTAAAAAGTTATATTAATACATTAGAAAAATATATTGAAATGCAACCAAAAGCAATTATTACTGGTCATGGTAAAGAGGGTTCAATGAGTTTAATAAAATCAAATTTAGATTATTTAGAAAAACTATATATCTTAAATGCTTAACCCCAAGGTTCCTGTTGCATTACGAACAATTTAGTTCGTTTTGCAGCAGTTTTTTTATGTTTATATTTTATAAAAAATAGCATCAATGTGAAATAGTTAAAGAAAGCTGTTTAAATCATAGGAAATGAAAGAAAATATCCATATTTGTTAATCTAACGCAATTTGACGAAATATATATTATCATATAAAATTAAATTTTATTAAAAATTAAGGAGGTGATTGATATGTTAAAAATCGAATCGATATTAAGAACTGAGAAATTAGAAGACATAAAAAAAGCGTTAAGCAAATTAGGTGTGAAGGGAATGACTGTTACGCATGTAGAGGGAGTTGGGAAACAGCGTGCAGAAGCAATGTACTATAGGGGGCAGCAATTTACCGTTGAACTGTTACCAAAAATAAAAATTGAAGTTGTAATTCCTGATACGATGAAAAAAGTGGTAATCGAAGAAATTATAAAAGTTTCAAAAACTGGTCAGGTTGGGGATGGAAAGATATTTGTTTCTCCAGTTAGTGAAGCATATAGGATAAGAACAGGTGAAACAGGAGAAAGTGCTCTATAAAATAAAAAGGAGGTCTTAAAATGGACATTTTAGTATCTTTAGATACGTTATTAGTGCTTATATCAACTGCATTAGTATTTCTTATGCATGCTGGATTTACGATGGTTGAAGTAGGCTTTAATAGAGAGAAGAACGCATTAAATATTACAATGAAGAATTTTATAGTTATTGCATTAGGACCAATTCTTTTCTATTTTATAGGTTTTGGTTTAATGTTTGGTAGTGACGTTGGGGGAATAATTGGTTCTACAGGTTTTTTGTTAACTAACATTGGAGATGATTTTGGTGTACCTATATTAGCATTTTTCTCATTTCAAGCAGTTTTTGCTGCAACTAGTGGAACAATCGTGTCAGGAGCAGTTGCAGAAAGAATTAAGTTTTATGCTTTCGTTTTATTTGCAATAATATTGTTAACGATTATATACCCAGTTGTTGGGCATTGGGTTTGGGGCGGAGGTTGGTTAGCAAAATTAGGTTTTGTTGATTTTGCTGGTTCAACAGTGGTACATTCCGTTGGTGGCTGGGCTGCTCTAGTCGGTGCATTTTTATTAGGACCAAGGATAGGTAAATATGTAGGAAAAGATATTAAAGCAATTCCAGGTCATAATATCCCATTTGGTGCAATTGGAGTTTTATTTCTATGGTTTGGTTGGTTTGGATTTAATACTGGAAGCGCACTTTCTGCTAGCGATATTCATCTTGCTGATATTTTTACTGTTACTTTATTAGGTGGAGCTGCAGGAGTGATTTCAACTATTATGATTACTTCAATAAGGTATAAAAGGCCAGATGTAAGTTTAAGTTTAAATGGAGCTTTAATTGGGTTGGTTTCTATAACTGCTGGTGCAGCATCGTTTTCACCTTTGGCAGCAATTATAGTTGGTTTTATATCAGGTATTGTTTTAGTTTTTTCAGTTGAACTGTTCGATAAAATAAGGATTGATGATCCAGTTGGAGCAATAAGTGTACATGGGTTTGGTGGTGTTTTAGGGACTTTAGCAGTGGGTTTTTTCTCTATTGATGGCGGTTTATTTTATGGAGGAGGACTATCTCTATTAGGAATACAATCAATTGGAGTGATTTCAGTAGCGATATGGACGCTGTCTACAAGTTTTCTGATTTTTAAAGCAATTGATAAAACTATTGGGTTACGTGTTTCTGAACAGGAAGAAATAAAAGGTCTAGATATCTCAGAACATGGAAGTTATGCTTATTCTATTTTATATCATGGTGATCATCACTTAACTATACAAAAATAGGTATTAACATCTTAATTTTTGCAGATATTTATTCATATAGCTTTTCCAAAGAAGAGGTTTTTCTTCTTCTTTTGTGGAATTGCTGGCTGGGTAGATTAAAAAAAATGTTTTTCTAAATTATTTAAGTGAATTTGGTGAAGTAATGTGAAATCGTTTCTTAAAAATATATTAAACTATAGAAAGCCCACATTTTGGGTAAATTCTTTTGCTATTATTATATTAATTGCTTTAGTATTAAGCCTGACTGTTAAACAAAAAAATAATGAACCAGATTTATCATTATTAAGTATAGATAATTCATTATTTTCAATTGCTACTAGTACGGATTTTAATGCAGATGATATTGCTTACGCAATTGAAAATAATTTTGACATAATTGAGTCATCACCTAAATACTCATTAAATCCCGGAGACTATATTACAGCACATAGCGGTGAATTAGAATCATTGACTTAAAATGAAGATTACTTTAATTATATTCTGCCTTTTTTTTCATAAAAAAAGCCGACTTTCTGAAGTCGGCTTTTTTAAATATAAATTATTTTTCTTTGTGCCAGATTATAGCGAGTGTTCCTTCGCCGGCATGTACTCCGATAGTTGAACTAATCTCGCCAATAATAATGTCTAGATTGGGTAGTTTAGCAAGTATATCGTTTTTTAAACTAACGGCTTTATTATAAATATTGCCATGCATTATTTGTAATTGATTAACTGTATTGGTTTCATAGGATTGTTGGAATAATTCTATCAGTCTTTTTACTGCTTTCGCCTCTGATCTAACCTTTTCAAAAACTTTAAATTCACCATCTGTATTTATGTGAATAATCGGTTTAATACCTAAAATGTTTCCTAATAAATACTGAGTTCCAGTCATTCTTCCACCCTTATAAAATTGCTCCAGACTGCCTAATAGAATATAATTCTCTATGTTTTGTGTTTCTTGTTGTAATCGTTTAGTAATGTTTTCAAAGCTGATTCTATTTTTTGCGAATTCCATACCTTTATAAATTAGTGTTGTAATAGCATAAGACATACATTTGGAGTCAATAATGCCTACTTTAAATTTTGTTATATCTGCTGCAGTTTTACAGCTAGATATAGTACCGCTTAGTTTACCAGAAATATGAACTGCAATTGCTTGATCGTATTCAAGTTTTAACTTTTCGAAAAGCTCTACAAATTTACCTACAGATGGTTGTGATGTTGTTGGAATTTCTTTTTGGTTATTAATACGTTCGTAGAGTTGGTCAGTATTTAAATCAACACCATCTTCAAAAGATTCTTCACCAAAAATGATTTCTAAAGGCATAACGTATACATCAGGGTTATTCTTTAAATCATCAGTAATAAAAGCAGTACTATCAGTTATCCAAGCAATATTTTTTTTTGCCATTGCGTTCATCCTTTTAAATTATTTTTAATTCGATTTCTTAATTTGATTATACAATATTATATCTTATTTGTGGTAATAACATTAATTATTTTACCATGTTAAACGAGTTTTTTAGTCCATTCTTCAAGATTCCATATGTTTGTTACAATATCTTTATAAAATTCTGGTTCGTGACTGATTAAAATAATACTTCCTTTATATTCTTTAAGGGCATTTTTAAGTTCCTCTTTTGCATCTATGTCCAAATGATTTGTTGGTTCATCAAGAACTAATAGATTATTTTCTCTATTTATTAATTTTGCTAATCTAACCTTTGCTTTCTCTCCACCACTTAAAACCATCAACTTGCTTTCAATGTGTTTAGTGGTCAAACCACACTTTGCTAAAGCAGAACGAACTTCAAATTGAGTGAAGGAAGGAAACTCATTCCAAAATTCTTCTATACACGTTTTAGTACCTATCTCCTTCATCTCTTGTTCAAAATATCCGATATGTAAAAACTCACCTAATTCAACAGAACCAGAGATTGATTTAATTTCTCCAATAATGCTTCGTAGCAATGTTGTTTTTCCTATTCCATTAGCACCTATAAGTGCCATTTTTTGACCACGTTCTAATCGAAGATTAAAAGGTTTTGATAAGGGCTCATCATAGCCAATAATAAGGTTTTTTACTTCAAAAACTATTTTTCCAGTCGTTCTAGCTTCTTTAAAACGAAACTGTGGTTTTGGTTTTTCTTTATTTAATTCAATTACATCCATTTTATCTAATTTCTTTTGACGAGACATTGCCATATTTCTTGTAGAAACTCGTGCCTTATTTCGAGCAACAAAATCTTTAAGTTCTGTTATTTCTTGCTGTTGTTTTTTAAATGCAGATTCTAGTTGTTGTTTTTTTACTTCATATATTTGGGTAAAGTTATCATAATCCCCAACATAGCGATTTAATTCTTGGTTCTCCATATGGTATATAAGGTTAACAACACTATTTAGAAAAGGAATATCATGTGTTATTAATATAAATGCATTTTCATATTCTGTTAGATATCTTTGAAGCCAAATAATATGAGCTTCGTCTAAATAGTTAGTAGGTTCATCAAGTAGTAAAATATCTGGTTTTTCTAACAGTAATTTTGCAAGTAAGACCTTAGTTCTTTGTCCACCACTCAGGTCTTGGACATCTTTTTCAAGTCCGATATCTCCTAATCCTAAACCCTTAGCAATTTCCTCTATTTTTGAATCTATTATATAAAAATCATTGTTTGTTAAAGCTTCTTGAATAGTTCCCATATTTTCAAGCAATTGATTTAAATCATCTGGATTAGCACTGGCCATTTTCTCGCAAATTATATTTAGTTCATTTTCAAGATCAAATAGATATTTAAAAGCATTCTTCAATACATCTCTAATCGTTAAGCCTTTTTTTAGAACGGTATGTTGATCAAGATAACCAACTCTCACATTTTTTGACCAAGCTATTTTTCCTTCGTCGGGTTCTAATTTATTAGTTATTATATCCATAAATGTTGATTTTCCTTCACCGTTAGCACCGATTAATCCAATATGTTCTCCTTTTAATAATCTAAAAGAAACATTCTTTAGTAAGGCTCTATCACCAAATCCATGATTTAAGTTATTAACTGTTAAAATACTCATTGTACACACCTTTTCTTTGGGGTTAAAATTTTACACCTATTAGATTATAACTAATAGAGTACAAATTGGAAAGCGTTTATACAGTTAAATATAATGAATAAGAAGAACTAGTAAAGAAATTTTTGAATATAATCTTGTATAGTGGTAAAATAACGTATATTTAAAAATTATATTGAAAAATAAAATATATAAGGTGATTTTATGAAGAGTTATCCGATAATTGGTATTGTTGGTATGCCTGGCTCAGGTAAATCAGTATTAACTGAAATGTTTTGTGAAAGAGGATGGAATAAGGTTTATTTCGGTAGCGTTACATTAAATGAGCTAGATAAACGTAAGCTTGAACATACAGAACAAAATGAAAAAAAAGTTCGTGAGGAATTAAGAGCTGAATATGGGGAAGATGCTTATGCTAGATATTTACTTTCCGAAATTATGAGCTTATCCAGTAAAGCACCTCTCGTACTAGACGGTTTATACTCTTGGCCAGAATATATTTTTTTAAAAGAAAGTTTAAAGGATAGATTAAAAATATTAGCTGTTATTACAAATAGTCAAATAAGATATAACAGATTAAGTGAAAGAAAAAAACGACCGCTATCAAATGAGCAAGCCATAAGTAGGGACCATTCTGAGATTGAAAGATTAAGTAAAGGCGGACCAATAGCAATAGCAGATTACTATATTGTTAATAACGCTACTCTAGATGAATATAAAAGACAATTCGAAGTAATAATAGATGAGTTAACATGATACTTACACGATAAAACCAGGTTTCGTAGGGGAGGTCACAGACATCCCCTACGAAGAGCGTATAATTAATATAAAAAACAACCATAATCGGTTGTTTTTTTAATAAATATTTTATTGACTTAAGTGGTCAATTGAAATATTATGTGGTTAGTGACCATAGTGGTCAAAAAAGTTGAAAGGAGTATTCTATGGATACCATATTTCAAAACATTGATACTGAAAAAAGAAATAGAATAATTAATGCAGCGATTGAAGAATTTTCACTGTATCCGTACGAAAAAGCTTCTACAAACAATATAGTAAAAAACGCCGGAATCTCTAAAGGTCTTTTATTTCATTACTTTGGTAATAAGAATGATATGTATGAAAGCTTAATTAGTTTTGTACTGAATAAACTTTTTGATGATATAACATCTCAAATTGCTTGGGAAGAAAGGGATATATTTGAGAGAATAAAAGCCCTTATAATTGTAAAAATAAAGATGAGTAAAATGTATCCTAATATGTTTAATTTTATTTTAAAAGTGCTATCGGAAAAAAATACAAACACTATAGAAGATGTTACGAGTATGTATGAAAAATATGGGGTTAATCTACAAAACTTGCTAAGTGATGTATACACTAAAAACATTGATTTTTCCTTATTTCGCGAATTGCAATTGGTTGATAAAAGCATAAATATTATTCGTTGGACGATGGAAAGGTACGCAGAGGAAAGCATACTTAAAATTGATGATATGGGTAACTTATATTACGATAAAATCAGCGCAGAGTTAGACGAATATATTAGTATTCTAAAAAAGACGTTTTATTATTAAAGTTATTAAGAGGAGGATTACGAAATGATTTCAGTAAAGAACTTATCTCATTCGTATAGTAATGATGAAAAGTTGGCAGTAAACGATATTAGCTTTGAGGTGGAAAAAGGCGAGACTTTTGGTTTTTTAGGGCCATCAGGAGCAGGAAAGAGTACTACTCAGGGTATCCTGACGGGACTCTTAAAGCTACAAAGCGGTGAAGTTACGGTTGCGGGATACAACATAAAGAAGGTTCAAAATGAAAGATTTAATAAAATCGGAGTTTCTTTTGAGCAGTCAAATGTATATAGCAAACTTACAGCAAAAGAAAACCTTGAGTTCTATGCAAAGCTTTTTGATGTTCCTACTCGAGATGCACTGGAGCTTATTCATCTAGTTGGATTGACGGGTAGAGAGAATGATCGTGCAGGTACATTTTCAAAAGGCATGAAACATCGGTTAACTTTTGCAAGAAGTATGATTAATAATCCTGAACTTTGGTTTTTAGATGAACCAACAACAGGATTAGATCCAACTATAGCAGCTACCATTAAAGATATTATCAAAGAAAAAACGCAAGCTGGAACGACGGCTTTTTTAACAACACATAATATGTACATAGCAGAAGAACTTTGCGACAGGGTAGCATTTATTATTGACGGTAAGATTGTTCTAATTGATACACCTAAAAATCTGAAGCTTCAATATGGAAAGAAGCTTGTCGATATTGAATATATCAAAGATGCTAAAGTCGTTAAAGAAACATTTAAAACTATCGAACAAAAAGACAGACAGCAAATTACTGAGATTGTAAGTAAATACGATATTCAAACAATGCATACAAAAGAAGCAACCCTCGAAGAAATATTTATTCAAGTAACTGGGAGGGGGCTTATCTAATATGAAACTACTTAGTAGTTACATTAAGGAAATGAAAATCGCCGCACGTGGTTTTTACTTTTATATCGAAGTTGTAATGGCTGTAATAATACTAGTCATTCTAATGATTGGCATTAATGAGAATCCAATTAGTAAAAGTAGTGAATTTTTATACTATGATATGAGTACCGAGTTAAAGGAATATTTGATACAGGATGAGATTGAAAAAGGTTCACTTGAGTTAGTGGAACCTGTAGAATTTAAAATGAAAGCTGTTGTTTTTGATGTAGAGAATAAAAAAACAGGAGAGATTAATTCATATAATTTTGATGAAGAAATTTATCATCTTGAAACATATAAAAAATATAATGTTGAAACAGGTGAATTAGAAGAAACAGTTCATGTTGCTGCAACTGAAGAAGAAATGATTAGACTTGCCTACCAAGAAAAAAGAATAGGTGCAACCATAATAGTTAATGATAAAGGCAAGTCGTTATATAGATATTATAATCAAGGTTATGAAACAGAAAGATATGAAAATCTTTTGTATGTAGTGCATAATGAAGATCTGGATATATTAAAGGAAGCCTTTGATAGACAAGAGGTAACAAAGCTGGGAGAGACTAAAATATTAAATAATCGTGAAAATATGATTCCTATAATGGTAGTGCTTATGGGATCATTAATGGGATTCTTTATAGTTATGGCCTACATTTTCCTTGATAAAGACGAAGGTGTAATCCGTGCGTATGCAGTTACGCCATCGTCAGTGTGGAAATATTTAATGTCTAAAACGATGGTAATTATGACTACTGTGCTAATATCATCCTCAATTTTTACGATACCGATTATGGGTGCGCAGCCTAATTATTTATTATTTTATTTGTTGCTCTTAATCTCAACATTTGCTTTTGCATCATTAGGTTTATTAGTTTCAAGCTTTTTCGATAATATATCACAAGCATTTGGTATGTTGTATTTAATTATGATTGCAATGATGTTGCCGGCATTTTCTTATTTCGTGCCTAGTTTTGATCCCTTATGGTTAAGATTCTTTCCAACTTATCCAATGCTACAAGGTATGAAAGAAATAATGATGGTGGATACCGATTTAGGATATGTGCTTACTTATAGTGGTATATTTTTAATAGCTGGTATTCTATTATTCCTACTTGCAATTCAAAGATTTAAGAAATCATTAACTGTGTAGGAGGGCATTATGAAAAATATATTTAAAATATTCTTTAGAGATTTAAAAACTGCAAGACGAGATTCGATGATATTACTTATTATGGTTATGCCAATAATTTTAGCATTTGGAATACTGCTCTTTATACCCGGGCTTAATGATACTACAGTAAATATTGCATTGCTGGAAAATGATAACCAGGCTCATATTGAGTATATGGAAAGTTTTGCCAAGGTTGAGCTTTTTGACAGCAAGTCAGTTGCAATAAAACGAGTTGAACAGCGCGATGATGTCGTGGCGATGATTCAAAAAGGTGCCAGCTACGAAATAATTTCACAAGGGAATGAACCTGAAATAGTTGTAGGTTATGCAACTTCATTGAGTGCATTATACGAATTAGGATCAAATATAGAGGAGTCAACTGCCACTATATATTCATTTGGACATACAGTACCACCGATAAAGACCATGCTTGTCAACATGCTTATCGCAATGACTATTATGCTAGCAGGTATGTTAATTGCAATAAGCATTGTTGGTGAAAAGGCTGACAATACAATAAATGCAATTAATGTTACACCTGTTTCACAAACAGAGTTTATAATTGGGAAATCGTTAATGGGAGGATTTATTGCCCTGATATCTATTATAATCGCCCTATTAATAACAGGTTACTATGATATTAACTGGTTTATGATAATCCTGGTTGGAATTTCTTCGATGGCTCTAAGTCTAATTGTTGGCTTTGTACAGGGACTTGCAAGCGATGATATTATTGAGGCGGCAACAAATGTAAAAATGATTATGATACCTATAGCTGGTTCGATAGCAGGATATGAACTGCTTGCTGCAAAATGGCAGTGGACGATGTACTGGAGTCCATTTTATTGGTCATACAAGGCAAATCAATTAGTGTTAAGTAAAACTGCTGATTGGGGAACGGTATTATTTTGTACAGGTATGGTACTGGCATTATCTGCAGTTGTATATATTGTATCAAGACCAAGGATAAGAAAAGGATTAAGCTAATTTAAAAATGAAGGGAGAATTATTATGGGAATTGGTTATTTACTGGGAGGAATTGCGTGCCTACTATACATGGCATTGGTAGGTTACTTCGGAGGGATTAAAAAATCACCGTGGATTCTTAAAATGGTTAAAATGAAATTGAACAAAAACATGACCGATCAGACAGCTGCAAAGGTAACTCTTGTATTTTCAATTATTGTTGGAGTAGTTGGCATATTCCTGTTAATTTTCGGAGCAATACAGGGATAAATATTAATGCACTTTGATAAGCTTAATAAATGTTTTAAGTAAATGGCCTTCTATGTTAAAATAAAT
>CAZSSR010000030.1:0-2954 GCA_964609605.1 uncultured Bacillaceae bacterium
ACTATTACAAGCTGTACTTACGCAAATGAAGGTGAATCTAGTTCTAAAATGGGTAGAAAGCATATAGTACCATATGCTCTATACAAAACGGAAGGATATGTATCAGCGAATATTGCAGGTAAAACGGGCTTTTCAGAAGACGACCTTGAACTTTTATGGGATGCTATAGTAAATATGTTTGAGCATGATCATGCAGCAGCTAGGGGGAAAATGGCCGTTCGCAAACTAGTTATTTTTAAACACAATAGTGAGCTTGGTAATGCTCAATCACATAAATTATTTGAATTAATTAGTTTAATTAAAAAAGAAAAAGATAAACCTGCACGTAGTTATGATGATTATGAAATTAATATTAATAAATCGGAATTGCCGGATGGTGTAACTATAATTGAAAAAATATGATTATTAAATATGAGAATGATGAATTACTTGCTTTATCAGGTATTCAACATTTTGCTTATTGTCAAAGGCAATGGGCTTTAATTCATATAGAAAAACAATGGAGTGAAAACTTACGAACAGTCGAAGGTAAACAATTACATGAACGTGTAGATAATCCAGATTTTTTTGAAGCTAGAGGAGGAATATTAACTACTCGTTCGGTACCTCTATCATCATATGCATTAGGCTTATATGGTGTTTCTGATGTAGTAGAATTATATGCAGTTAAAAAAGATGGTGTAATTATAGAAGGATGCGAGGGAAAGTGGAAACCAGTTCCGATTGAATATAAGAGAGGAAAACCAAAAAAGGATATTATAGATGAGGTACAATTATGTGCTCAAGGGATTTGTCTAGAAGAAATGCTTCACACTAATATTGATTTTGGGTATCTTTATTATGGTGAAACAAAACACAGAGCTAAAGTGGTATTTGATAAAGATCTTAGATATCAAGTTCTAAGATTATCAGAACAAATGCATGACTTCTATGCTAAACAATATACACCTATTGCAAACTCAAATAATAAAAATTGCAAATCTTGTTCTCTTGTGAATATATGTCTTCCAAAGTTAGGATCGAAGAAGGCTAGCGTTAGTAATTACATCAAAAAATATTCGGGATAGGTATGAATTATGAAAAAACTTTTAAATGTCCTATACGTTACCACCCCTAATTCTTTTTTATCTTTAGATGGCGAAAATGTCGTGATATTAATTGAAGGTAGCGAAAAATTTCGCATACCAATACATAATTTGGAAAGTATTGTATGCTTTGGCTACATGGGCACAAGCCCTGCTCTAATGGGGTTTTGCGCTGATAAAAATGTTGGACTATGTTTTTTAAATCAATACGGAAAGTTCCTAGCACGCGTTACAGGAAGTGTTCATGGTAATGTTTTATTAAGGAAAAAACAATATTATGTATCTAGTAATGAATCGGATTGTTTACCAATTGCGATAAATTGTATTACAGGTAAATTAATAAATACTAGAGTAGTAATTGAACGGGGTATTCGTGATCATGGAGAAAAAATAAATCTTGAAGTTCTTGAAGGAGCATCGGAATATCTAAAGAGTAACATCTCGCGGATTCAGTACTGCAAGACATTAGATGGAATACGCGGTATTGAAGGTGATTGTGCTAAAATCTATTTTGGTATTTTCGATGAACTGATTATACAACAAAAAACTGACTTTTTTATGAATGATAGAAATAAAAGACCCCCAAGAGATAACTTAAACGCAATGCTTTCTTTTTTTTATACTATATTGGCTCATGATATACAATCAGCACTTGAAACAGTGGGATTAGATCCATATGTGGGTTTTCTACATAGAGATAGGTCGGGTAGGGCTTCCCTTGCAATGGATTTGATGGAAGAATTTCGAGCTTTCTTTGTTGATAGATTTGTAATATCCTTAATTAACAGAAGGCAAATCACTTCTAAGGGATTTACAACAAAAGAAAGCGGTGGAGTACTGATGGATAATGATACAAGAAAAGAAGTATTAACCGCATGGCAAAAACGTAAACAAGAAATAATAACACATCCATTCTTAAATGAAAAAATAAGTATTGGATTATTACCTTATGTACAAGTTTTATTACTAGCACGTTATCTCAGAGGTGATTTAGATGAATATCCCCCATTTCTATGGAAGTAGATGATAAATAATGATGGTATTAATAACGTATGATGTTAATACAGAAACTAATGCAGGAAAAAAGCGTTTAAGACAAATTGCAAAACAATGTGTTAATAGTGGACAAAGGGTTCAAAATTCAGTCTTTGAATGTCTAGTGGACCCTTCTCAATTTTCTGTTTTAAGGAATAAATTAGAAAAGATAGCAGATCCATCTGTTGATAGTTTAAGGTACTATTTTTTAGGTGCTAACTGGAAAAATCGAGTTGAACATTTTGGGGCAAAATCTTCATATGATCCTGAAGGAATACTAATTACATAAAAATATAAATATTATGCGAACCTTTAGTTCACATTACTTTTAGCACATATTAGTATTCTTCAAATCGGCTGTGAATAAAGGGGAATTGTATTAGGTAATAAATATTGTATTGTAGTATTTACTACATTCGCATATTCTGCATTATAAACAGTTGGTATTGTTATCTTTTTTATGTATACTGTCGCACCCTTCACGGGTGCGTGGATTGAAACATTATTTTTTTAGGACTATCTATAAAACCCTCATGTCGCACCCTTCACGGGTGCGTGGATTGAAACACTTATCAATGAGAGCTGATGATGAGGGTTTTATGTCGCACCCTTCACGGGTGCGTGGATTGAAACGATAAAAGAGTAGGCATAATCGGCGAAAGTTATAGTCGCACCCTTCACGGGTGCGTGGATTGAAACATTTAATTCAATCACTTCTTCTCCAAAAAGTTTCATGTCGCACCCTTCACGGGTGCGTGGATTGAAACTTTATAGATGTACCATGTGCAAAAGTATTATTTTGGTCGCACCCTTCACGGGTGCGTGGATTGAAAC
>CAZSSR010000030.1:3054-12627 GCA_964609605.1 uncultured Bacillaceae bacterium
GGTCGCACCCTTCACGGGTGCGTGGATTGAAACCATTTTTTAATGGCGAATTGTAATTTCAAATTTAGTCGCACCCTTCACGGGTGCGTGGATTGAAACAATACTACACAAATATTTCAAAAAACAGTAGAAGGTCGCACCCTTCACGGGTGCGTGGATTGAAACTCATCTTGAGTTTTACACAACAGATAATCATTATCGTTATATCATAATCTGATTCACTATTGATTGTTATTTGTTTCAATTGTTTCAATTTCATTTTACATCCAGAAAAGCAGAAGGTTCATCAATATGTTGGAATTTTTTGATAATTCCAAGAAAAATTATTGAAATAAGCTATTTAATATTCTATAATAAAACCATTAGATGGATATTTCAAATTTATGTTATGGAGGTATATAATGGATAATAAATGTTTTGCAGGTAATTCTAATGGAATAAGAGTAATACAGGCAATTATTAAAAGAAAAGATAATAACAATCAAATGGTTCAGCCTATAAAATGCGGTGAATCTATTCTATATAATGATAATGCTCCCCATCAGTCGTATTATTTTGATGAACCATCCTATGATAAATATATGTCTGCTGCTGGAAAATAAGTAGTAAAACAATTCCATTACTAATTAATAACTCGACAAAGAAGAAGATTTTTATGCCTTCTCCTTTGTCACTTTTGTTATTACGGTTTTTGAAACAATCTATTTGAAATAATAATGTGTATCAAAATGAATGATAATAATCAATCACGGGATTTACTTATATAGCAACGTGTGGAGGAATTTATGATTAAAAATAGAATTGCATTAAATAAAATATCCCCAATAATAAAACTTACAGAAGTATGTAACTTCAATTGTTTATATTGTTATTATCGTGAAAGAATGAATGATTCTCATGAAAAATACATGTCAAGAAATGTGGCTGTAAAAATTTTAACTGAAAGCATGAAATTCAATAAATCTAATGGAAAAAACACTACAAGAGTGATTTGGCATGGTGGAGAACCACTAATGTATAACGTTAATAAATTTGATCTTATACTATCCGAAATAAATGAAATTGCTAAAGATCTTGAGGTATCTGTAACACATACAATCCAAACGAATGGTTTTTTAGTGAGCGAAGAATGGATAAAATTATTTAAAAAACACTCTATTCAAGTAGGGGTTAGTATTGATGGTCCTGCTGAAATCAATGATGCGCAAAGAGGTAATGACGGAGAACCAATAACTCAAAAAATTATTGATAATATAAATTGGTTAAAAAGTGAAGGTTGTTATTCTGGTATTTTATCGGTTATAACAAATAATCATGCAGGTAAAGCTAAAGATTACTACGATTTTTGTATTAACAATAACTTATCTGAAATCGGTTTAGGGCGATGTTTTATTGAAAATGGTGATACTCTAGATAATGATATTGCAAGTAAGTTTTTTATTGAATTATTCGATTTATACTTTTATGGAAATTATGATATTAACATACGAGAATTTTCTTTAGCAATGTCAAATGGATTGTATAGAGTACATAATTTCTGTTGTGCTGCAGAAAGGTCTGTATGCGGTTGTTTTTTGAGTTTTAGCCCAAATGGTAATGTTTACTTCTGCGATAATTTCGACAACTATTCACCTGTTGGGAATATAAAGATTGATGATCTTATGTCAATTAGCAAAAGCAATGCTTTAATAAATTACAGAAAAAATGCTTTGGATAATTTTGAAGTTATGTGTAAGAACTGTAGAGTAGTAGATATGTGTAGAGGTGGATGCCCGAGACATGACGTGACTAAAGATGGCAAAGTCAAAAATGTGTTTTGCGAATCATATATTAGTCTATACGAGCATATTAAAAAAACAATAGAAAAACATACGAATAATTGAAGAAAATCAACAGCACAGATTTCGATATCATGCTTAATGGAATTGTTTTCTTTTTTTCTTGGTCGCGCCTTACTCATCTCACCCAGTTTTGTATTATTAATCGATTACGCTAACCCTCATAAAGGAAAATAGTCAAACGGTGAATAGCCTTGTCCTTTTTTCTATAGACTTGAGCTCTCTCGACATGTAGCTTTTCACTAACTCTTCCAATTGCACCAGCCTTGCTACCCTCCGACATATAGAACTCCTCAAGGATAAAACGTTCCTCACCTGTTAACTCGCTCCAAGCTGGAGTAAACCAATCCATGAATTCCTTTGCCTGCTTGTATCTATTTCTGAGGACATCGCATTTATCTATCCCCTTAGCGATGATCCTTTCTCCACTCTGAGGCTCTTTCACACGCGGTATTCCATTATTATTCGGGCTTCGGAGAGTAACCATATCCGTCTGAGTATCCTTGATTTCACTCGGGGTTATATCATAATACTTGCCATATTCATTAGTCCCTGAGGGCCTTTAAGGTTGCCTGCTGCTTATCAAGATATTTCCACGCTATCAAACCCCTCACCTCCGATTCTTGCTTTGACCGCCTCAATTAGAACTGTTTGTGATAACTTAAAAATACCCCATAAAAATAATTGAAAATTCCCCTAGAGGAAATATAAAATACCCTTATGATACTTAATGGGGGTTGATGGGAATGATTCGTTTAATGGATAAACAAGAAATAATATTATCAAGTTTTATAGAAGGAAAATCTTAGTGGCAAATTCATAAAAAGACTGGGATTGATCGGAAGACCATTAGAAAATATATTAAAGAGTATGAAAAAAGAAATTGGACCTCATTAACACTAAAGAAGATAATGCTGAGTTGATAGCAGATATTGTATCCCCACCGAAATATGATAGCAGCAATAGAAAGAGAACAAAATTAACTGATGAAATAATCGAGAGGATACAATTTTTTCTGAAGGAAAATGAGATAAAAAGAGCTGCAGGAAGAAGTAAACAGCAGAAGAAAAATATTGATATTTATGAATGTTTAATAGAAGAAGGCTATGATATAAGCTATCCCACAGTAGGAAACTACATTAGAGCAAATTCAAAAGAAGCTAAAGAAGCTAAAGAAGCATTTATACGACAAGAATATCAGCTAGGAGAAATTAGCGAATTTGATTGGGGATACGTGAATCTAATCATAAGTGGTAAACCTAAAACATTTCAAATGGCAGCCTTTTGTAGTACTAAAGGTAGTTATCGCTATGCTAATTTATATCATAATCAAAAAACGGAGAATTTTTTAGATGTTCATGTGAAATTTTTTAATAACATCAAAGGAGTTTATCAAACTGTTGTATATGAAAATATGAAGGTAGCTGTTAAAAAATTCGTTAAGAGAAATGAAAAGGAACCAACATATAAATGTCAACTAAAAGTTCCTCGAAAAAGTGCGTTTAAGGTTCCTCGGTTTTTTTCGTGTTATATTTTAATTTATCTTTAATTCTGTAAGATGGCCCTGATATATTGAACAAATATGAATAGAAAACGCCCGTTGCCTGTCACTTAACTTTTAACTTTTGTATACATATATTTTTTGAATTAGTAAGAGTGAGCAAGTTGAAAGACTAATTATAGGACCTACTGTTTTTGGCGGTTGTTGTCGAAATTAGTCGAGAAGAAGGAATTATTTAAGAGATTGGTGAATTATAATAAACACCAGGCGTTTGTCACTTAACTTATTCAAGAATTACTTGGTCATAAGAATATTAAAACGACAGAAATTTATACACATGTGAGCAAGAAGGATATTAGTAGAATAAAAAGTCCATTGGATCAAATAATTGACTGAGAATCTTATATATACACAAACAGTTTCACCACCAAAGTATTATTACACGAAACACATACGCAGATACCACATATTAAACACGTTACACGAAACAAGTTCACATTTGTAATAGAAAAAAGGAGTATATACGAAATAGATTCGCGTAAAGGACGTTATACGACAAATTACAATATCATAGGAGTGTTTATGAATTTCGATAAAAGAATATATATAAATTTTATATCAAACAATCAATTTGAAGAAGCTATTAATTATAGAACTTCAAATATGCCAAGGCATTTGTACAAGTATATTAGTTTACACGAGGATGTAGAATGTGAGATTTTAAATGGGAATTGCAAGAAATTTAATTTAAATCAAAAAAAATTTGATTCATTAAAGGACAATAAGTTATGGTTATCTAAATTTGAAAATCTTAATGATCCATTTGAGTATAAAGCAATGTTTTTGGATACAGAAAAACTTAAGAGTGCTGGATGTCCAATTGAAGTTGTTGAGGAAGCATATACTAGTATAAAGAATTTATTTATGATTACTAGTTTTACTACAACTATCATAGATAATATGCCGATGTGGGCACATTACGCAAATAATCATAAGGGTTTCTGTGTTGAATATAAAGTTAATAATCCAAGATTGATTTTTCCAATCTCATATGAAGAGGATCGTACCGCAATTGCTAGTATTATAACAAACTACATTAATATAGCAAATAAATTGTACACAGGTGAAATTAAGGAAGATAATCTTGAATATCAAAAGTATGTTCATATTTTTCTTCACAACGCATTCATAAAGCATAAGAGTTGGTTATATGAGGAAGAGTATAGATTAGCTTATACTAATTTTAATTCTGAAAGTATCACAAATGGGATATCTATTTCACTTCAAAAATTAGGTTTAGAGGTTGAAAGTATATATATTGGGATGAAATGTTCAAAATTAAATAAAAACAAGTTGATTGAAATAGCAAGAAGTAATAGCTTTAAGGTTTTTGATGTTTTATTAGATTCGAAAGAATACAAATTAGTTAGTAATTTGATTGATTTGTAATTCATCGTATAACAATGCATCTCCGCATCGGCGTAACAGAGAAGTAGATTCATAGGAGGTCGCCTCGGTCGCTAGATGCTAGATTCATAGAAGTAGAATTAAGCGACACACCCTTTCGCTAACCGAGCCAGTCGTTGCATAAGCCTGCCAAGTCTGGCAAGGCATTAGCAACTCCTTGTAAGCTCAAGGGCGTCGGAGATACGAATACGTTAGACGAAAGACTTGCAAACATTGATTAGAAAGAATGAGGTTATATGGTGAAAAAAGGATTTGAAAAATGGAAATTAGAATTTTATGTTTCTTTGTCTCTAATTTTATTGATTGTCATTTGTATTGCTTTCTTAATTCCTTTGAGTGAAGGTGACTTTAGAAATATAATACTTAATTTGATGACAGAATTAATAGGTATTTTTATAACTT
Organism: uncultured Bacillaceae bacterium; assembly: GCA_964609605.1. GTDB lineage: Bacteria > Bacillota > Bacilli > Tepidibacillales > Tepidibacillaceae > CAZSSR01. The sequence continues at coordinate 8,263 of CAZSSR010000030.1, forward strand.
TAATTTTAATTGATGTCTTTATTAGGCGTCGAGAACAACGGGTTCTACAGCATGACCATATTATTAGAGTAAAGAATGCTGTAGATTATTTTCAATCATATTTAGAGGATATAAGCGAAACATTAGATGAACTCAATAAGGATAATGACGATAAAGTAATTTTTGAAAGACTTAAGTGTTTACTATTAAACATAAATAAAAAATCAGTATTTCAATTTTTTGTTGATGAAAATATCGTATCAATTACGGGAACAGCGGTTAGTATTTTATCAGAGTTAGAAACTAATTTTAGAGGGGTAAATGATTTTCAAAATTTATGTCTAACAAACGATGATATTTCCCTAATAAGAAAGAATATATTTAAGGAACGAATGAATTTAGTGAATTTTAGAATAGGATTAGAAAATAATATTTATATGCTATAACTATAGAAGGCAATTCCTTCGTCTAACAAAATATTCGCGCTTCGTCGTCCACAGAAGTAAATTCATAAGAAGTACTCCTCGGTCGCCAGAAGCTAGAATACATAGATGAATTACAAAGAAGTTTGATAGATTAATCAGCGACACATCTCTAAGCCTAACCTAGTCGTCAAAGCCCGAACCTAAGAAAAGAGCTTTCTAAGGTTCAGCCTTTAACTGTAAGGCTTAGGGACGTCGCTAATACAAATACGTTAAGTGAAATTCCCGCAAGAATAAAAACAAAGAAAAGGATGTTATCTAGTATATGCAAACGGAATTATATTTTTGGAAACCACTGATAGAAAGGCATAAGAAAGAGTTGTCAATTGTTGAAGACTACTATAATAAGACAAAATCATATTTTGATAATATTGATGAAGAAGCCGAGGAATATGGAAATAAGTTGTTTGATGAGTATCCAGGGACAGAAAATACAGATTCTGCATCAGTGGCTGAATGGGCTCAGGACGAGAGTATCGAAATGTATCAATCGTTATTAACTATGAAATCCAATCATTTATTAATGACAATTTCTCTTTTATACCATACTTGGGAGCAACAATTAATTAAATTTACTATTAATGAAATGAACCATTACTCTAATATGAAAAAGAAAGTAAAAAATTACAGAGAAGTACAAATTATATTTAGTTCACATGGAATCATTATTACTGATACTGTTTCTTGGTCAAAAATAAGAGAATTAAAATTGCTTACTAACACTATCAAACATGGGGATGGTGAATCAGCAGAGAAACTAAGAAAGATAAGACCTGATTTCTTTCTAAGTAAGTATTTTTCAATAACCGATACACTTAAATTGAATGGTGCTGTTTTACTTGAAGGTTATACACTAAAGGTAGATGAGAGTGATTTGTTAGAGTATGTCCAATCTTGTATGTCTTTTTGGGATGAAATGCCTGAAAGGGCTTATTCAGATACAGATTCAATATTGGCAGAGTTGGGTAAATAAAGTTGAGAGTCAATACTTTGATGGCGGGAACATCACTTAAGCTAATAATACGAACACAATATCTTCGCATCGGCGTGGCTTAAGAAGTAGATTCAAAGGGAAGCACGCCTCGGTCGCTAGATGTTAGATTCATAGAAGTAGATTCAGCGACACACCCTTTCGCTAACCGAGCCAGGCAAAGTCCAAGCCTAAGCTAAGAGCTAGCTAAGGCTTGGACATTGCCTTGTAAGCTCAAGGGCGTCGGAGATACGAATACGTTAGCTGAAATTATTTACTACAGGAGGTTATTTATATGGATCACAATATAAAACAGAGAATCATCATTTTTATTTCCTATTTAATAACATCATATTTAATGGTAAGTTTTATTACGGGTAATTGGGATATTAACAATGGAAGTAATAGCGTATGGTTTGTTAGTGTAGTTGCATATCTTATATATTACATTTTTGTTGCATATTATTTTGTTAAACCACAAGATTCATTAGCTACTTCAATTACAACATTTTTTATTTTAACCTCATTAGATATAACAAATTCTAGCTATAATGCTTTACTTATAAGGAATATAGGAATAATAATTTCAGTATGTATTGTTCTTATCTCAATGCTAAATATTGCAATTCATAAATCTTCTAAATGGTCACAATTAAATAAAATTACATATAGATTTTGTCAATATTTTGGCAGTGGAGAAATTCTGTTTTTTCCAATCTTACTTTATTGTAGTTTAACATTTTATAACAATGAGCTAAACAAAATAAATATTGATGCTGTTATTTGGTTAAATTTTTATTATTTTTTTATTATTACATCGAAACCAATTGAATTTTTAATCTTTATTTTTAGTAAATTTTATAAAGAACAGATTAAATCATATGGTGAAATTATTAGAATTGATAGTCCGAATATAGTGCGTATAGATTTGAAAAACAATTGTGAATGGGGAAATGACAATTATTTTTCTAAGCTTTCTAATAGTAAGTGGATTAGAATTATTCCAATTGGAATGCAAATTCAGAGTAATAGTTATCTTGGAACAGGAATATATTGTGAATATTCTATACCAAATGATATTTTTAATATTAAAAATGTCAAATTAGGAGAGATTTATAAAACCACAGATAGAAAGATAGTTGAAGAAATTACTTTTGAGGGGAATATGGTAGATATAGAGTATATCGGATTTATTATTGAAAATTCTAGTATTTCTAATGTGAATATAGAAATAACAACAGATGTAGTAATAGAAGAAGGATATATTATAATTATTAAACAACGAGATTTGCGTATTTACTATCAAGTAATAGATGGTGTTACATCTGAAGAAATATTTATGAATAACCCAAAAGGAAAGATGATTATTAGAGCTTTTCAATTAGGTTCATATAGTGATTCAAAAGGTTTCAGTAGATATTCATGGGTTCCATATATGAATACTCCTGTTTTTTTAGTAAAAAAATCTAATGATATTAATAAAGAATTGCATCCTAATGAAATAGGTTTTATACCAAATTCAAATATTAAAATATTAGTAGATCCAGATGATTTGGTTAAATATCACTGCGCTATATTAGGTGTTACTGGTACAGGTAAAACTGAACTCGCTTTAGACATAGTTAAAAATAATGTTAGTAAGGGAATTAAAGTTTTTTGTGTTGATTTTACAGGAGATTACCAAAAAAGATTAAGTGAATATAATCCAATCATGTTGAGTTTAGAGGATTCTAAAGGAAATGAGTTGAAGAATCTAATTGAGATGGTAGAAACAGGTGAATTCGGTGCAGGCAAAGAGAAAGCGAAATTCAAACAATATGTTGAGGAATTGAATACCCATATTGAAGAACAAGTAAAAGCCTATATAGAATCAACAAATAATCTAGCAATTATTGAATTACCCGAAATTTCTAATACTAGAGCATCGTTAAGAATTACTGAAATCTATTTATCAAGTTTATTCAAATGGGCAAAGAACAATCGAAATTCAAAAATTATACAGATAGTACTTGAAGAAGCACATACAATTATACCGGAGAATAATTATTTCAAGTATGACAAAGTGGATACCGATTCAGTAATTGGTCGAATATCTCAAATCGCTTTACAAGGTAGAAAGTATGGTGTTGGATTGATGATTATTTCACAAAGGACAGCGTTAGTAAGTAAAACTATACTATCTCAATGTAATACTTTTTTCACTTTTAATTTGATAGATAAAACAAGTTTAGATTTTTTGGGTAATGTATATAGTAATGAGCACATAGACACAATTAAAAACCTAAAAAAATATCAGTTATTAGTTTATGGAAAAGCAATTAATACTGATAATCCAGTAATTGTTGAAATACCATATAGTCCCGAAAAGGAAAAAGCTAGTAAAAATATAAGCTCTAGTAAATTAGTGAATAATGAAGAAGAAGTAGAAGAAGAAGTAGTAGAAGTAAATAACATCAGCTAACAATTCATCCCCGCTGCGTCGCATCCGCTCCTTGGTTGTCCGAAGCGAGATTACACAGATGAAAGTCAAAGAAGTTTGTAAGAATAATCAGCAACACATCTCTTTCGCTAACCGAGTCGGCAAAGCCCGAGCCTAAGAAAAGAGCTTTCTAAGGCTCAGCCATTACCTGTAAGCTCAAGAGTGTCGGTGATGCGACTACGTTATGTGAAATAATACTTTAGATAAAAAGTATAGGAGTAAAAATATGTGGTTACAAGAATATAGTAAATTAATGTTTAAACAAGATAATAATAAAGAAGATACTAAGCAAGCAATTCAAATTAAAAATAAAAATATTCCTAAGATAGTATACAAATATAGAGAATTTTCTGAGAATTCATTAAATGCTCTTAAGGAAAATTATCTTATTGCTGCTGCTCCCTCATATTTAAATGATCCATATGAAGGTTCGTTATATGTTGATTATGAAGAAC
>CAZSSR010000031.1:0-12617 GCA_964609605.1 uncultured Bacillaceae bacterium
TCAGAGATACTATTTTATTCTAAATCTATACCTGTTCGTGGAAAATCAATAAATCTTGAAGATATAGATGTTATTATGAAATCTGGATCACTTTTTGGAATTAAACCAAAATACAGTGAAATTGTTCCACCAAACTTTAGTTTTAGGTTTTCAGATGGTAAAGAAGATGGGGATCAATATTTTCAATCATGGGCAGAAGAAAACAACATAGAGTTTGTCAATCGAGGGTTTGTGAGAATGGTATAAATCCGTAAAATTTATTGTTCATCGATATTTTTACTTTGTTAAGCAATATAAAAATTTTTTAGAGGATTGATTTAGGATGAATAATGCTAGTATTGCTCCTTGTGGAGTAATATGTGATCTATGTGTAGGTTTCCAAAGGGAAAAAAATAAATGCGTCGGCTGTAATAGTATTGGCAATAAACCTTATCATTGCGCTATTTGTAGTATTAAAACCTGCCCTGAGAAAAATGGTGATGAGGAATTGCTTTGTTTTGAATGTAGTAAATTCCCATGTAGACGAATTAAAAATCTAGATAAACGATATATAACTAAGTATGGAGAAAGTCTGATAGAAAATCTACAAAAAATTAAAGAAATCGGATTGGAAGAATTTATAAAAATTGAAGAGGATAAATGGAAATGCAGTGAGTGTGGACAGTTACTATCTGTCCATCGTGGTGTATGTGTAATCTGTGGGGCAAAAAATCCATATTTCCCAGAAAAAAAATACCTAAATTAATAGGTATTGGTTGTAAAAGCGATTATTTAAGCAGTTTTGAAAATTCTGCGGGTATATTGGTTTGAAAATGCATTCGTTTTTTAGTTATCGGATGGGAAAATGTTAAAGTCTGAGCATGCAAGGCTAGACGTCCGATCGGATTAATTGTTGACCCATATTTTTTATCACCAACGATACTATGTCCAATATCCTTCATATGAACGCGTATCTGATTTTTCCTCCCTGTTTCCAGGCTGATTTCTAGCAAGGAGAATTTATCTGTGCTTTGAAGCACTTTATAATTAGTTATCGCTTTCTGTCCGTCTCCAGCATTTGAACTACTATACATAAGCTTGGTTTTTGTCTCTAGTAGCCAAGATATTATTGTGTCTTCTTTTTTGATAACTTCTCCTTCAACTACTGCAAGATAAATACGCGTTTCCACAAGTTCCTTCCATCCATTTTGGAATAGTTGTTGTATCCTTTCACTTTTTGCAAACATCATAACACCAGAAGTATCTCTATCTAATCGATGAACAATAAATATCCTATTATTAATATCTGTTTTACGTACATAATCCGTTAAATGACGATAAGCTGTATTTTCTTTATTACTATCAGTAGCAATCGATAAAAGACCGGCAGGCTTATCGATAATTATAATCTCATCATCTTCATATATAATAATTGGATCCACGACTATCTCGTTAATATCCACCCGTGCTGAGTTAATAGTTACTACTTGTCCCGAATGCAGTGGATGATTATATTGACTAACAACCTTACCGTCAACCATTACCTGCCCATGAGTTAATAAGGATTTAATTTTATTTCGCGAGTGATTACTCATTTTACCTATTAGAAATGTCATTAGTTCCGCTGATTCTAAAACCTCTAGCTGCGTTTTTTTCTCACTTCCAATTGCTTCTCTTGCTATTCTAGCACGATGGTCTTTCATAGTTCCTCCTTGATTAAATTTAATAATTTACTCTATTAATACCATTCTATCACATCACTTTTGAAGAAAGTTAGTTGGTTTTTAAAATTATTATAAAGCAGAGTTAAGTCGAATTTAGATTGTAATAGATTGGAAATTACCTTATAATTTATAATATAAAGATAGTTTTAAAATAACCATTTTCCTCATTTTAGCTAATCATTTTATTTTTAAATAATAAAATAATGATAGGAGGTTAATAAAATGGAATTCAATGAAAAAGATGTTGAGGTTATATATTTAGCGGGTGGATGCTTTTGGGGTGTGGAAGAATTTTTTCGTAGAATATATGGAGTAATAGGTTCTAAATCTGGATATGCAAATGGGAAGACGGAAAACCCAACTTATGAAGAAGTATGTTTTGGAAATGCTAATCATGTGGAGACTGTGGAAGTTAAATTTGATTCCAAAGAGACTGATTTAACGACTATATTGTTGTATTATTTCAAAATAATTGACCCGACCGTCCTAAATAGACAAGGTCCGGATATCGGGACTCAGTACAGAACTGGTATATATTACACAAATGATTCTCAATTAGAAGCTATTGAAAAGGTAATCGCGAAAGAACAAAAAAAATATAATGAAAAAATAGTTGTAGAAGTTATGCCTCTAGAAAATTTTTATTTAGCTGAGAACTATCACCAAGCATACCTTCAGAAGAAACCTAATGGTTATTGTCATATTAATTTGGATATTGCAGCTGAGAAGATTTATAACAAACCATCTGATAATGAGATAAGAGAAAAGTTAGATGAAGAGCAATATGAAATAACTCAAAATGCTTCCACCGAGAGCCCTTTTAGCCATCAATATAATAATTTAGAAGAAAAAGGTATATATGTGGATATAGTAACGGGTGAGCCATTATTTTCATCTCAGGATAAATATGATGCAGGATGTGGCTGGCCAAGCTTCACTAAGCCAATTAAGCTTGAACAAATAATTGAAAAAGAAGATAACTCACGAGGCAGAAGAAGAATAGAGGTAAAAAGCCAGATTGGAGACTCACATTTAGGACACGTTTTTCCAGATGGACCAAAGGATAAAGGTGGGATGAGATATTGTATTAATGGGAATGCTTTAAGATTTGTAGCGCTTGAAGATATGGAAGAAGAAGGCTACGGATATTTAATAAAAATATTACAATTTGCCTAAATAATCCTTTCCAAATAATTGATCATATTCCAATATCCAATAATTTCGCTTTTCATTTTCAATAAATTTACGATGATTATCGTTCATATAGGAGATATCTATTTTATTGTGTAGAATAGGTATCTCCTTTGATAAATTGTATATATAGTTAAAATATTGCGGTTTTTTAATTTTAACATAGTCTAATAAGATAGAACCAAAATATACGGTACTTAAATGATTTGGTAACGGTACCTCTTCTTTATAATTGGACCAAACTACTAATGGAACGCTATGCATCTTTAATTTCTCATCTTTACTCCAATCAACACTATTTGTCGAACCGATAAAGCCTGTCTTTTTAAAAATTGAAAAATTCTTCCCTAGCATAGGTAAATGATCTCCAAAAAAAACAATAACTGTTGGTTCATCTGATTTTGAAAAATAATCAATAAGTATTTTTAAAGATTTATCGGCGTCATGTACTCCTTGTGTATAAGTTCTTAACTCTTCAATTTCTAAATCAGAAAGATTATTCGCATTTATTTTAATCTCCGTTTCCCCATATCTATTATCAGAGTATGGACCATGATTTTGCATAGTTACCCCATACATAAATAAAGGTTTATTTATTTTTTCTTTTTCTTCAATAACTTTTCTAGAAAACGCCTCGTCAGAAATATATGTTCCCTTGTATTCAGGATTAGCAAAGTCTTCACAACTAATAAATTTATCAAAACCTAACAGTTCATAGGCCACATCTCTATTCCAGAACCACCTCTTGTAAGAATGCAAGCCAAGTGTTTGATATCCATTATCCTTAAATATTGTAGCAAGAGAAGTAACTGGGTGTTTTAAATATTTCTTGAAAGCCATACTTCCAGTGGGTAAAAAATTCATACTATTTCCTGTCAATATTTCAAATTCAACATTACTCGTTCCACCACCTAATTCGGGTGAAACCAAATATCCATGAGAATGTTTTTTAGATAGGGAATGGAAGGTAGGAAGTGGATCTTTTGCAAAATTGACATCATTTAATAATGTTGGGTCCCAAAAGGATTCATTCATAATTATTATGACATTTGGTTTTACTACTGGAGTATCCTTTTTTTCGATACTTTTTTCTTGTTCAGAAATTATAGCTTTAACCTTTTTCTCACTGTAGTCGTTCGGTTTAAATATAAACAGCTTTTTAATATTCATAAAAAAGGACAATAAAAATCCATTATCGTAATAGGTTTCAGCTTGGCTTTTATTATCATAGTTGAGGTTTAACTTACGAAATATGAATTTAGCTACCTTAGAAGGTCTAAAACTTATTACTATTAAAATCATTACTGAGATTATTCCTACTATTAATCTACTACTCCACGATAATTTATGACTATCTTCAACCAGTCCTAAAAAGAGGATTAAGATAGGAAAAGTTATTATTAATGCAATATTAATTATGGCACCAATATCTGAAAAGAAATTAGACATGCTTGAGCTTTCCTTACCTAATCCTAAATCCCATGGAAAAAGTGAATCACCACGATAACGTACCTTATACATGCTAATAATTGATAAAAAAAGCAATAAGAAAGAGGTAATTGCTAACCTTAAATACATATTATTTAAAATTGACTGCGTTAAGAGGCTTATAGATATAAATGTTAAGTAATTCATAATAACCGCAATCTTTCTTCGCTCAATCCAAAATAACAATTCTTTAAAACTTCTTCGATTATAGTATTCAGCCCATAGTATTAGCAAAAAGACCGATATAAAGTAAATTATCTCTACCAAATACATATACTTAATCCCCCAATATATTACAATAATTAATAATTATATTTTAGTGTAACACTTAAATATATATTTTCTATGTTTATTTTACATTTAAACAGGTTGGTTGGATACTGAAGATAATTTATATATTAAAGGAATATAGCAAAAAATGTGGAATATAAGTAAAATAAAGCTAATAGATTATAGGTTCAAATAATATTTGCATTACTATTTATAATGATTTAATTATCTTATAATATTATTCAACATAGTGTAGTATACTCAATTCATATAAATATTCTAAAGTAGGTAGGAGGAAGTTAATGTCAGATAATAATATAAACAGTGGTCTTCAAGTTAGTAATTCATTTTTCGATGGAGGGTTACTCCAATTAATAGGGTGGACTTTGTTGGGTTTATTATTAACGGTATTAACATTAGGAATATGTTATCCGTGGGCATTATGTATGGTATATGGTTGGAAAATAAATCATACTGTTATTGAAGGAAGAAGACTTCAGTTTACTGGATCGGCTATAGGTTTATTTGGAAATTGGATTAAGTGGTTACTTCTTTGCATAATTACATTAGGAATATATAGTTTTTGGTTATATATAGCTTTAGAAAAATGGAAAGTAAAAAACACAAGATTTGCTAATTAAATAACTAATGTGAGTTGAGTAACTACACTATATATTCGAAAAATATATTAGAACTAACTAGGGGAAAAATCATAAAATATAGAAAAATAGATTAAATTAGAAGTCGTTTCTATATATAACTTCATATGGAATAGATAAGAGTTTACATTTGTTAATATAGTAAATTTATGAAACATATAAAGATATTTCCGTACTTATGATAATTCAGCATCGTCGCAACAATGAAGTAGATTCAAAAGAAGAACAACTCCGTCGACAGATGCTAGGTTTCAAAGAAGAAAATACATAGGAGATAATTCGAAGGAGTTTGATATATTATTCAGGCAACACACCCTTTCGCTAACCGAGCCTAACAAAATAGCTTTGTAAGGCGCTCAGCCTTCACCTGTAAGATTAAGGGCGCCGGTGATACGAATACGTTAGGCGAAATCATAGATTATTGAAAGGAGTTAGAACATGTGGATTGATAATTACAATACACTAATGTTTGAGTCAATTAATAATGAAGAGAATACTATAAAAGCTGTAGTTCTAAAAAATCAAAATATGCCAGATGTTTTATATAAATATAGGACTACATCTGATCAGCATATTAAAGCATTGGGTAATGATTTTCTTATGGCAGTTTCTCCATCTAAACTTAATGATTCATATGAGGGTGCGCTGTATATTGATTTCCAGAATAGGTGGAATTTAATATATACTAGTTTTATAGATGTTTTTTATAAGCGAACAGGATATAAATTGGACGTTGATGTTGAGAAATATAAAGATAGAGATGCTTTGTTTAAAGATTTAATGAATTGTTTGGGAATTTCTAAACAAGATTTAGAATTTTGGGATAAGGTTTGTTTAGATATTGATAGAATGTTAGAAAAAAGACTTTACCAATTTCAAAATGAAATAAAACAGATTAGTGAACAGTTACATAGAATCTGTAGTTTCTCAAAAGATAATGATTCAAATCCAATGTGGGCACATTATGCTGATGATTTTAAAGGATATTGTGTTGGATATAATCTAAAAGAGCTAAATAATGTTTTGACTGGTTCACTTTTACCAGTAAGGTATGAGGATACAGTTCTTGAAGTTGAAGATACTTTTTTTGATAAAAGTGAAGTTAATAAATCGTTTTTAATGAATGCTATAACAAGAAAATCAACACAGTGGAGTTATGAAAATGAATGGAGATTATTGTTACAGTCAGATAATGATAAACCATTACAGAAAGTTTATTTACCAACACCAAAAGTAATTATTTTGGGTAAAGATATATCAATAGAGGATAAAGAAAAATTGCTTCAGATAGCTGATTGCCTAGATACTAAGTGTCTACAGCAAAAAGATAGCTTGAAATCATACAGGCATGAAATGGTTCAATTATAGATATTAGTCGTTTCCATGTATGACTACACCTAAAAATTCATCTCCGCGTCGTCGCGTTCGCTCCTTGGTTTCCCGAAGTGAGCATACACAGAAGAACAGCTAAAGAAGTTTGATGGATTAATCAAGCGACACACCCTTTCGCTAACCGAGTCGGCAAAGTTCGAGCCTAACAAAAGAGCTTTGTAAGGCTCGAACTTCACCTGTAAGCTCAAGTGCGTCGGGGATACAAATACGTTATAGGAAATGAATGGAGGAAATAATATGAAATCATGTTTTTCAGAATTTACTTATGGATTTGCTCTCACATATGAAATTTATAAAGAATTTGAGAGATTTATTGGAGTAGCCCCTATTTTTCCTTCCTTAATAAATGAGGGCAGTGTAGGCGGAGGGTATGACCTTAAAATTAATATTTCGGGAATTCCTCTGTTTTTGCAATTTAAATTAAGTGATTTTATGTCAAAACCTCATTCTAGTGAATGGAAGTTATTTAAGTCTCCATATTATAGATTTAAACTAATGGCATTGCGTAATTCACAACAACATAATATGTTACTTGAGCTTGAAAGTAAGGGTAATAAGGTTTATTACGCTGCACCAATATTTCATAAAACTGGCGAGATTAATGAGTATTTTATATCAAATAAAATACTTGATAATAGTATTTTTATTAATCCAAAGGAAATAGGTACTTTACCTGATTATGATTATCATAATGTTTGTTTTGATCTTAGTCTATGTAACGTATACAGATGTTCTGATCCTGTTACCGTTGAATATAAGAAAGGACAGGAATTTATCAAGGATATATTAAGTGAAAACAATAATATCAAAATAGACATAAATTATTTATCAAAAATCCTTAGTGATATGGTAAGCATTGCTCATGCTAAGGGTTTAATTAATGAAAATAATAATATATATCATAGTTTATTAGGAAATACGGAAAATCCTCTTATACAGATATCTATACTTTCTAGAGTAATATTTGGATGTGAATTTATGTTGATAGATAAATGCTAATAAATGGGGGTATTTCAGGAGGCCATTCACCTCTGATAATAATTCATCCCCGCGTCGTCGCATCCGCTCCTTGGTTGCACGAAGCGAGAATACATAGAAGAATTGGCGAAGAAGTTTGATAGAATTACCAGGCAACACATCTCTTTCGCTAACTGAGTCGGCAAAGCCCGAGCCTAAGAAAAGAGCTTTCTAAGGCTCGAACATTACCTGTAAGCTCAAGAGTGTCGGTGATGCAACTACGTTAGTCGAAATTCAAATATATATTAAGGAAAGAATTATATGAACATAATAAGAAATTTAAAAGATTGTGGAAACTTTAATACTGAATTACTTAATCTTGTTAACTCGCTATCTTTAGATAAAGATATATTTCTTTATGGCAGTGAACATGGTTTAAGACATCCGGCTGGAATATACTCTGTTTCTAGTTTGAGAGTTTTCAGTGCATTTGAAGAATTTATATCATCTTATAAAAATGGTGCGTCTTTGGAGGATATTGATCAAAAACACAAAGAACTTTTAGATTCAATGATGGCATTCATTGATGATTGTTATCATATTATGAAATGTTTTTATCCTATATCATCTGTAAATAAGAAAATAATTTACGCCAATAAATGGCTAGAAAAAATTAATGAGAAATTAATAAAAGATTTCCAAAAAGATATTGAACCTTTTAGGAAACAACTTGCTTTAATAGTTAATAAAATAAAACATAACCACGCTAGATACTGTAAGGTTGAAGTATTGACTATGTCAAGAAAAATTAAAGGTTATTATATTGAAGGGGTAGACTTAAATGGCGTGATTACACCAAATATGGACATTCACCCTAAATGGAATAACATGTATACTGCTATATCATATAATAAAGATATTAAATTACTGCTAATTTATTTTTATTGTATTGCATCAATAGTTGTAAAAACTATTAATAAAATAATATATTCTATCTACAATAGATATTTAAGTATAAAATCTTGTAATGATAATAGTCATGAAAAAGTTTTCAAAGTCATCCAAGAAGTTAATTCTTTAGACAATCTATTTTTTATTGATGAGTATTCATATGAAATTCCACAAATATTGATAAAATATGATGAAATAGAATTTAGAACTAAAGCGTATAAAACCTTTGAAAATAAACTAGTAAGATATAGTGATTTTAAAATTCATGCTATTATGAATGGCGATGGTAGTTCTAAATCTTGGGCTTCACCGTATTTTTAAATAATTTGAACTTCGACTAACAAAATATCACCGCATCGGCGTAGCAAGGAAGAAGAATCATAGGAAGACGCTTCGGTCGCAGAGGTAGATTCATAGAAGAATAATCAGCGACACACCCTATCGCTAACCGAGCCAGTCGTTGCATTAGTCCGCCAAGTCTGGCTGGACATTAGCAACTCCTTGTAAGCTCAAGGGCGTCGGAGATACGAATACGTTAAATGAAATTGGTCGCAAAGACCGTTAAATCTTAATTGTGGATAAAGAGGTATTAAGGAGGACGATAAGTTGAATAATAAGTACGACCAAATTAGAATAGAGATAGAGAACTTAATTACATCTGGTAAAGAGCTCGACCAATATCTATCAGAAAGGGAAGTTGAACTGTTTCATACTAAATACCAACAATGGTATACAAAATCACTAGAAGTAGTTAGACAACTTATTCCAAATAGGCTAGGAGATTTTAAGATTCTTTATAAAAATGAAAAGAGAAAATCTGGAGGTTATGCCGAGAAAGATATTAGTCAGTACATGTCAGGGGATATGGTTCCTGAAAAATTTATTTCGTTAAAATTACTTCAACAAAGAAATATATTAGTTTCTGCATATGAAAGTTTAGACAGTGTATTGCATGAAATAAAAGATATTGTTCAAGCAGATATATTTGATTCAGAAATTGAAAGTGCTCGTTTTCTTTTGAAAAAAGGATTTCTAAGAGCATCAGGTGCTATCTGTGGAGTAATAATTGAAAAACACTTTGGGTCTGTTTGTAGTAATCATAATTTAAAAATTGTAAAAAAAGACCCAACAATTAATGACTATAATGAAAGTTTGAAAAATGCAGGGATTCTTCAAACTGAAATGTGGAGATTCGTTCAGCGTATGGGTGACTTACGTAATCTCTGTGATCATAATAAAAAACAAGAGCCAACAAGAGAAAATGTTGCGGATTTAATTGATGGGACAGATAAAATCATTAAAACAATTTTTTAAATTAATTTGAATAATATCATTTTGTTTTATAGGTTAAATTTTATAAAGAATTCAAGGGTCGTCGACCACGGTGAATGTAGAATCTGGGGGCGACCAACATCATTTAACAACACATCCCCGCGTCGTCGCATGCGCTCCTAGGTTGCCCGAAGCGAGAATACATAGAAGAAAAGCTAAAGAAGTTTGATAGATTACCCAAGCAACACATCTCTTTCGCTAACCGAGCCGGCAAAGCCCGAGCCTAACAAAAGAGCTTTGTAAGGCTCAGCCATTACCTGTAAGCTCAAGAGTGTCGGTGATGCAACTACGTTATCAGAAAGGTGAGCAAATACAAATAAAAAACAATACATAGAAAGTGGTGTTAGTGTGCCTAACAATAAGACTAGATATCAACAATCAATATCTGCTGAGTTTGTAGCATTAAAAGATAGAGTTAGATTTTTCATCGAGGATAATCACTGGGGGGAAGATGGAAGATATAAGGAAATAATTCTTATGAATTATCTCAGGCGAGTTTTACCTGATAATGTAGCAGTTGGTACTGGATTTATAAAAAATGGAGAAGGACAACTAACGGATCAGATTGACGTAATTATTTACAAAAAAAATGATCCTAAACTTTTTCAAGAGGGCGATTTTGTAGTCTTATTGCCTGAAAGTGTTTTGGGAATAATTGAAGTAAAATCAAAAGTTAGTCCCTCCATTCTTTGTAGCAGAAACTGTGGAAGAGATATACTCTCTACAATAGATAAATGTCATCGTAACGGCGAAATAATTGGCAGGAATGATATTTTTAATGGTATCTTTTCTTATGAAAAACAAATGAGTTTTCAAGGGAGGATACATTCGAATGAATTAATCGAGCAGCTTAGAGAGAAATATGGATACCTAAATCATATTTGTTTTGATGATAATATTTTTATGCATTATTGGTCAGACGGAAACCCAACTGAAAACGATAATAGAGCATGTTTTAGTTTTTATGACCTGTCATACAATGAAGTATTTGATGAGCCTAACACCAACCATTCAGGGCTTGCGTTTGGTTACTTTATTTCAAATTTACTTGAATCTGTCTTCAGAATAGTTGCACCAAATGTACTAAATAAACAATATTTTGAATTTCTATACCCACTCGAGAATACTAAGGAAGCTCACAGAATGATTGGGTGTGAAATTAAACTAAATTGATTAAGAGAATTTGATAGTATTTCAAGAAGGCTCATCCATCCGATAACAGTATATCCCCGCGTCGGCGTAGCGGTGAAGTAACTCATTTGAAGTACGCCTCGGTCGCAGATGCTAGATTCGAAGTAGTATAATCAGCGACACACCCTTTCGCTAACCGAGCCAGTAGTTGTATTAGGCTGCCAAGTCTGCCATGACATTAGCAACTCCTTCTAAGCTCAAGAGCGTCGTTGATGCGACTATGTTATCTGCAATATGGCAAAGGTCAGGCATCCATGCCTGGATTTAATAGGGAAATTGCTGAGAATATAACTATTTCTAATGATTATGGTAATTAAAAAAATATTTGACGTTTATACACCATAGTGATATATTTATAACATAAAGATACAAATATATCACTATGGAGGTATAACATGAAGAGACATAAAAGTTTAAGTTTTCTGGGATTTTTAGGGTTTTTGGGATTTGGTGGTTTTGGGTATTTTCAAAACCATAGTATTGCAACTTTGAGTTACTTTGCATTCTTCGGCTTTTTTTCATATTTTTGGATAAGTAGAATTGCAAATGAGATTACAGATGAAAGATATCTAGAAAATTCGAGAAATGCAAAAGCCTTTACTTTTAATATTGCTGTTTTTGAATTTGTTATTCTTTATCTAATTGCTCCATTAAACTTTGTCAGCAAAGGATTTCTAACTGTTGCCATTGCGTTATGTTTTGCATCATTGATTATATCCTATGCAATTAAATTCTATAGACTTGAGAAAATTTAGGTTAGATATGGCTGAGTTTAAATGTAATTTAAAGAAATATCGTCAGACTGCTGAAATGACACAAGAAGAATTAGCAAACTTAGTAAATGTAAGGCGAGAAACCATTATACGTCTGGAAGCAGGAAAATATAACCCTTCGCTTAAGCTAGCAATTGATATATCGAGGGCAGTTAAAGCACCAATCGAAGATATATTTATTTTCGATTAGCTTTCTTTTAATTTGTTTAAGGGGTTGCTCTACATGGTAACCTCTGAACAGGGAGTGCCATACTACAGATAACTGCGAAGTTCCAAAATATGAGATAATATGCAGGTAATAACCAGACATCGGAACTTCGCGGGACGTTAGATGAAATCAGACTTTATATTTCAAAAATATTATTGTAGTCATTAAATAAAAAAATGGGGTAATAATTATGAAAGAAAAAAGCAATGTTGGAAAACAAAACATTGGAAATGCTGGTGAATATTATATTGCAGCAAGATTATCTGCAAAAAATTTTATAGTAACTATTACTTTGGGAAGAGCAGAGAAATATGACATACTTTGTGTCTCTCCTCAAAATAGAACATTTAAGATATCAGTAAAAACTAGTTTTTATCAAACTAGTGGAATACCTTTATCTATAAAAGATGAAAAGGATGGGTCAGATGATTTTTATTATGCATTTGTAATTCTAAATCAATTTGAAAATGAGCCAGATTTTTGGATTATACCAAGTAATAGA
>CAZSSR010000032.1:0-12449 GCA_964609605.1 uncultured Bacillaceae bacterium
TACGGGAGCTTTTTCTGTCTGCGCGGCAGTGGGTGGAGCTAGTAAAACAACAAGTGTAGACCTTGCGAACAGAAGTCTAAGCAAAACAAAAGAGCAATTTAAGGCGAATAATATAGATTTGGATTCACATGATATTATTGTTGAAGATGTATTTAATTATTTTAAATATGCTGTTAAAAAACATTTGAAATTCGAGATAGTAATCCTTGATCCGCCAAGCTTTGCAAGATCTAAAAAGAATACATTTAGTGCTGCAAAGGATTACTCGAATCTTATAAAAGAAGCAATTAGGGTAACAGAGGAATATGGAATTATAATCGCTTCTACAAATCATGGAAGTTTTACTATGGAAAAGTTTAAGTCTTTTATCGATAAAGCATTTAATGACAGTGGTTGGAAATATGACATATTAGAGGAATTTTCACTACCAGATGATTTTGCTGTAAGCGAAGAATATATAGAAGGAAATTATCTAAAAGTAATTTTTATTAGAA
The DNA here is from genome assembly GCA_964609605.1 of uncultured Bacillaceae bacterium. Classification (GTDB taxonomy): domain Bacteria; phylum Bacillota; class Bacilli; order Tepidibacillales; family Tepidibacillaceae; genus CAZSSR01. The sequence goes on from CAZSSR010000032.1 coordinate 495, forward strand.
AATTAAGGAACTATAATGAGTAACTTAAGAGGATATTTACAGAACAATCCAAAGATATCTAAGGCATTTATTTTGGGATATATTATATTTGCCGGTTTTTTTATATTTCCTTTTGGAAATGAGCTTTATCCTTTTGACTTTTTTAAGGTTTATTTGGTGATTGTTTTTTATGGAATTATTGCCCTAGGACTTGTAGGAGTTTATGGTATAAATAAAGCAAAATCCGTATATACAGCAAGTTTAATTTTCACCACAGTAGGTTTGATAATTAAATATATTTTAGCTTATGGTGAAACATCAAATACAATGAATTTTACTGCATTTAATATAATCACTTATCTATTAGTAATACCTGTCTTTACTGTGGTCGCATATTACTTTATTTCAAAACTTCTATTAAAAATTGGTGCAAAAAAATAATTTAAACATGCGAGAGGCCAAAAGTAGCTAGTTTTTAACGGTAAGATGCACTAGGTACAGAATATATTTATAAATATCCTAAGAGACGATTCTTGAGAATCGTCTCTTTTTATGCCATAAATTTAATATATTTAAAATACACATTGATAAAAGTTGATGTGAAGCGTATACTAATACACATAAAAAAAATTCGATATGAGGTGATTAATTGGATACATCAAATAAAGAAAATGCAAAAATATTCAATGCGTTTTGCGATGAAAAACGTTTACGGATACTCGAATTACTTCGTGATGGAGAAAAGTGCGCATGCGGGTTGTTAGAAGGTCTGGATATAGGTCAGTCGTCGCTATCTTACCATATGAAAATTCTAATCACATCAGGTATTGTAGAGTGTCGACAAGATGGTAAGTGGACATTCTATAAATTAAGCAAAAAAGGTTGCGATTATGCAGTTGAACTTCTAGAAACATTGACAAGACAAGATACGAAAAATGCAAATGATAATTGTTGTAAAGCTAAAAAAGATATCCGGTGTTCTAACGGATGCTGATATCTAAGGTCAGGGGAGTCCAAATTAAAGTACAAAAATAGCGAGGTGATCACATGGCTACAATTATAACGATTTACATACTGCTTGCAATAGGCTTGATTGCCTCATTGGTTAAAAGCAAAGAAAAAACAAAAAAAGCATTCAAAATTGCTAGCAAAGTGTTTCTCAAGTCCGCTCCCAGCCTGTTGACTGTGCTTGGCATCGTAGGCTTGACCCTTGGAGTATTAACACCGGAAACAATAACAAGGCTTGTAGGTTCAGAGGCTGGATTTACTGCGACGATTATAGCGTCCATCATCGGAGCGATTACAATGATTCCATCATTAGTTGCATTTCCACTTGCTGGATCATTGTTGCGTTCTGGTGCAACTGTGATGACCATATCAGCTTTTGTGACAACACTGGTTATGGTTGGAATCGTGACAGCGCCGTTGGAAATCAAAGAACTTGGCAAGAAATTTACTCTCCTCCGTAATGGATTCGGGTTTATTGCTGCTCTGATTATTGCTGGAATAATGGGGGTGTTGCTATCATGAAAACCATTAAGAAATTCACAGCACCAATTTTGGTGCTGATTGTATTTATCGGGCTGGCAATTTGGATGCCTGATACTGCAGCTCGCTCATCTTTGGTTACATGGGATTACTTTAAAGAAATGGCTCTAATCATGCCTCCAGTTTTCATTTTAATGGGACTAATGGAGGTTTGGATTCCAAAAGATAAAATTCAGAAATGGTTGGGTAGCGGTTCAGGAATCAAAGGTTCAGTTATTGCAGTAGCACTTGGTACTTTACCTACAGGCCCATTATATGTAGCGTTTCCAATGACAGCTACATTGATAAGAAAAGGCGCGAGTTTTAGCAATATGGTTATCTTTCTTGGATCGTGGGCAGCATTGAAAATACCTCAACTTATGATTGAAATAAAATTTTTGGGCATATCATTTACTTTGGTTCGTTTTGTTTTAACATTACTTGCTCTTATACTAATGGGATTTTTGATTGAAATTATTCTTCGCAGATTTCCTGATAAGGCTTGGATTGAAAGTGGGGAGATTGAATGAATTTTTCTGGATTATTGATTGGTGTCATTGCATTTGTAGCTATCGGAATTTTTCACCCAATTGTTATAAAAACTCAATACTATTTTACGGATAAGGTTTGGCCGATATTTCTAGTAGTCGGTATTATATTTTGTATAATTGCCTTATTTATTGATCAGATTATAATATCATCACTTTTCGCCGTAATTGGATTTTCATCATTTTGGTCGATTGGAGAACTAAAGGAACAAACGAGACGGGTTGAAAAAGGTTGGTTTCCAAAGAACCCGAAGATGTAATTCGTATGTGGAGGAATTTATATGAGAAAGAACCTGATGAGCTTGTTTGCTGTGATTATAATTGCTGTTTTACTTTATATAAGTAGTATGAATATAAAGGAAAGGAGAGATATATTATGAATAAAGATGAAATAGCAGACATAGTTGAACATATTTTAGATTATGAATTTAATGATGATCCTGACAAAGAAGAAATTATGCATTTACTTTTAGATAGTAAAGTCTCAAGAAATATTAATAAAGGTCAAAAAGAAGGTAATGGATTTGGCGAAAAACTTTCAGATAGTTTTGCAAAAGGAGTAGGTAGTTGGGGATTTATCTTATCTTTTTCATTTATTTTAATAGTATGGATTACAGGGAATGCAATCTTGTTAAGCAAAGCATTTGATCCATATCCTTTTATCCTACTTAATTTAGTGCTATCAAGCTTAGCTGCATTGCAGGCGCCTATCATTATGATGAGTCAAAATAGACAAGAAAGTAAAGACCGATTAACATCAGAAAATGATTATCGAGTTAATTTAAAATCAGAAATGATCTCTGAAGATATGCATCATAAGCTAGTTCAAATCATTGAAAACCAAGAACAAATTATGACAAGACTGCAATCCTTGGAGAAATAGTAAACGACTATTACAACTTCATTATTTGAAATGTTCAAATATTTGACAAGTTCAATTATATTGCAAATGGTATTATCGGTAGTTTCAATTATTGCCATCATTATCTTCTTTATTACCAGTAGTGACTCAGGTTCACTAGTAGTAAGTAGTTTAACAAGCAGTGGACTAGGGAGCCCACCAAAAAAACAGAAAGTATTTTGGGCGGTAATGGAAGGAGCAATAGTTATTGCAGTACTACTTATAGGTGGAGAAGCAGCTTTCGTTACCATTCAATCAGCAGTAATTATACTAGCACTACCATTTTCGATTATTCTGCTCACAATTATTTTCTCGATGAGTAAAGGACTCAAAGAGAGTTATGATAAATATAACTACAACAGAAGCGTCACCCTTAAGAAAAGCTTCAGAAGTATTGATGATGATGCTGGGTTTAGGTAGGGTGAGGGGGGGGAGAATAGTAATTAAAAACTATTCTCTCTTTTAATATATTATATTTATTTTATTATTTACTATAGATGAGCCTGTTACAGATATATATAAATTTTGAATAATAAATGGATATTTTATGATAAAATACATATTAGTACTTTATATTTTACTGATATAAAGTTCATAGAATGGTTAAATCAATTATTACCTCTAAATTAGAAGGAAAGAAAAATACAAGAAGGTCACTTCCTAAAATTAAGGCAATTCAAAAATGGCTAAAAGAAGTATAATGTGGGTATACTTTTTCAACATATAAATTTACAGTCGATAAATAGACAGGAAAAACTGGGATCTGATTCGTCAAGAATATATGGAGAAACTAGAAAAAGAAAATATTGAATTATGACCTTTTAAAGATTGAGTTAATAGAACAAAGGAAGTGATTATATGGCTGAGCCTTTATGTCCTAAATGTGGAGCGGAAATGGTTCTAAGACAAGCTAAACGAGGGCCAAATAAAGGGAAAAATTTTTATGGTTGTTCTAATTATTTTGTTACTAAATGTAATGGAACAATTGAGCTTGATGAGATTAATAAGAATTATGATAAATCTGATAATATAGAGATTGCCAAACCATATTATTCTGGCTTTGAAGTTTCTTTTTATCAGTCTATTGCTATACCATATGAAATTTTAGAAATGATTAACCAAGATATTATTAGTACAAAAGAGATGAGAAGATATAGTCAGTGGAGATTAGAGCGTCATATTAATGATAAAACCCCACTTAAAAATGATATACATAATATTTTAACTTTAATGAAAAAAATTCTTAATCGAGGAACTTTAACTATAATTAGTGATCAAATTGAAGAAAGTTTAAAGAAACTTTATAATATTAAGGATTTAGAAAACGAAAAAATATTTAATACTGATTGTTATCTTGTACATAAAAAAATTGAAAATTTAAAAAAAATCGATTTTGGGAATTCAAAATATGAAGGTAAGTTTTACTATGAGGCCCTGCCTAAATTTTTTGGTGAATTTTATCAGTATTTTGTTATTCCTCAAATTAGTTTAGAAACTTTGATTGAAAGTGAAAAAATAACAGAGGAATTTGAACATAGAAGACCAGACTTTTTAATAACTACAAATAATCATAGCTATGTTATCGAATTAAACGGTGATGAACATTTAGAACATAAAGGGAAAGATCAAGAAAGAAAAAAAATTCTTGAACAAGCAGGATATAAATTTATTGAAATATGGAATGATGATAATTATATAAATAAATTAAATGAAAATTTTATAGACATAGATAATGAAATAAAATATATCAAAAGAGAATTAACTGGTTTTGAAAAATATATGGTGACTACAAAAACTATTCATCAAGTGTTAGTAGCTCTTACAGATGCATTATTGCACGGATACAATTTTTATGAAAATCAAGAAATAAATATAAACTTATCTACGGATACTATTGATAAATCAATAGAAAAGGAGGTATGTCTTCTTATTCAAAATGAATTTAATGAGTTATTAGGTCAAATTGTAAGATTGTTTAAAATAGAGAAAGAGATGCTTTCTTTAAAATTTAAACCATATGTAAAAGAAGCAAAAGGTCTCATTATTTCATTTAATGAATCATGCATTAATACACCCAATAATATGATGATAAATGATATATTTATTGATAAAATTGTGGCGAATTCATGTTTATCAAGTTCTTTAAAATATTATGATTTACCGAAAGAAGATAACTTAGAATATTTTTTAAAGTATCTATTTAGAAAAGATAAATTTCGCGAAGGCCAATTTGAAGCTATATCTAGAGGATTAGAAGGCAAAGATACGCTTGTTTTACTTCCAACGGGTGCAGGGAAATCTATTGCTTTTCAGTTAACTTCTATGCTGTTAAATGGTGTTACTATAGTTATAGATCCAATTATTGCTTTAATTAATGATCAAATCGAAAATTTAAATCGTATTGGCATTGATCGAATTGCTGGAATAACAAGTTTAATATCAGATCATAAAACAAGAACAAAAACTTATCAAGCATTTAGTATGGGAGATTATCTCATTACTTATGTTGCACCAGAAAGACTTCAGTCGCTGGAATTCAGAAAAGCAATTAATGGATTGATTACAATAACACCAATTCCTTTAGTTGCAATTGATGAAGCTCATTGTGTTTCTGAATGGGGTCATGATTTTAGGACTTCTTATCTAAATATTGGCAGAATTAGTAGAGCATATTGTGGATTTGGTAAAAAGCAACCTTGTATAATAGGATTGACAGGCACTGCATCAAATACGGTTCTTAGAGATGTTCAAAGAGAATTAGATATAAAAGATTATGATGCAATTATTACACCAAAAACTTTCGATAGACAAGAACTAACTTATGATGTTTTTGAAAGTATATCTTCAGAAAAAGAAAATATATTAGAAAATTTATTAAATCGTTATTTTCCAGAAAAACTTAATATTAATCACAGTACCTTTAATTCTCTAAATGGTGACAAAACTAGATGCGGATTGGTTTTTTGCCCTCATGTTAATGGGTCATTTGGAGTTCAAAATGTTAAAAATTCAATTGAAAAAAAATTACGATTGTCTGCTGAAATGTATTCAGGTGAAAAACCTAAATATTCTAATTGTTTAAATTGGAATAATGAAAAAAATAAAGTGGCACGTGATTTTAAAAATAATAAGTTTAATTTGTTGATAGCTACAAAAGCATTTGGTATGGGGATTGATAAGCCAAATATTAATTATACCGTTCATTATGGATTACCAAATTCAATTGAATCATTTTATCAAGAAGCTGGAAGAGCAGGGCGTAATGGAGAATTAGCGAAATGTGTGCTTTTAGTTTCAAATGATAATCCTTTAAGGTCTAAACAATTACTTGATCCAAAAAATTCTATTGATGAACTTAATAAAATAATGAAATCAGAAGTTAATTTTGAGAATGCTGATGATATTACTAGAACTTTATTTTTCCATTTAAACTCGTTTAAAGGGATCGAGAATGAAATGGAATCAGTTATGTATATCCTCGATCAAATTGGTGACCTTAATACCTCTAGGAAAGTTATACTAATAGCTAACAAAGATTTTAATAGAGGATTAATTGAAAAAGCATTGTATAGATTGATTGTATTGGGAGTAATTACTGATTATACAATTGATTATTCAAACGAAGAATTTACTGCTGATTATATAAAGATAGATAAGGATTTAATGATTGATAAATATGCTGTGTATGTTTCAGGTTATAATAAAACGCGAGTTAATAAAGAAACAGAAAAATTACAACTAGGATATGATTTACAATTTAAAGATTTTATTATCAATTCATGTTGGGTTTTGATTTCTTTTATCTACGATACAATAGAAAAAGGAAGAAGAAGAGGAATTAGTGAAATATTGTCACTTGCTGAAGAGGCATTAGGAGCAGATAATTCTGATAAACGTGACGAGATTATAAGAAAAAGAATTCTGAGGTATTTAGAAACTACTTATTCTGAAGAAATAGAAAAAATATTAACTGTTGATGTACTAAAACTTGATATAATAAAAGATCTTATTGATGGTTACGAAACTAAGGATGGTAAAATTATTGGTGGATTAAGATCATCAAAAGATGCTGAAGAGATTAGGGGACAAGTTTCTAGATTCCTTGAGTCTACGCCTGATCATCCAGCTTTATTAATATTAAGGGCCTTATCAGAATTATTTAGTAGTAATTACGATAAGTTACAGGTTATATCTAATTTTGAAGCTGCTATTAAATATGCTAAAGACCAATTAGGTTATAGTATAGATTCGGATGAATTTTATAAAATAATAGCATGGTCGGTAGTTAAAATAGGCGAAAGAGATATTAAAATATATAATGAGTTAATTAGTGATTTGCTGGAAAGTTTTAATAATTTGGATTTAGCAAAGCATACATTAAGATTTTCATTAAACAATAGTAAATTTATGTATTTACCTGCTCAATATATTTTAAATGAAAATCATAATCGAATAAATCAAATTATATGGAGGAAGAATAATGTCGGAAAATAATGAAACAAAAATGGAAGAAATTATTAATGATACGGAGAAATTAATTGATACACTAGAAATTTTGAACAATGAGATTGAATCTTATCAAATTGCAAAAAATAATTTAATTGAAGTTAAAGAATACTTACATAATTTTATTAATCAATCAAATGAGCTTAATAATTCAGTTAAGGATAATTTTTTGCAAGTAAATAATATATTAAATTCTGAATTGACTGATAGGCTTGATAAGATTAAAAGTTCAAATGATGAACTTAGTGAACAATCTGATATAACTAATAATTCAATTGAAAAACTTAATGAAAATTTTGATAATAAATTTAAGATACTTATTGGAGGTATTATTATTAATGCAGTTGGATTGATTGCTTTAATTATTATAACCTTGGTTAAATAAAATATAATTAACCATGAAAAAAGTTTGTTTAAAATTTTAAATTATTTAATTCTTATAAGACAGGGGGATAGATATGAAAATTCTCGATAATGTTAACAATACTGTTAAGGATGACTTGGTGAAGACAATTTCGAAAGGTGATAGAATTTCGATATCTGCTGCTTGTTTTTCAATTTACGCATATGAAGTCCTTAAAAAGCAATTGAACGAAATTGATGAATTGCGTTTTATATTCACGTCTCCAACATTCTTACTTGAAAAAGTTTCAAAAGAAAAACGCGAATTTTATATTCCGCGACTTAACCGAGAACGATCTTTGTATGGGACTGAATTTGAGGTGAAATTACGCAATGAATTAACTCAAAAGGCAATTGCGCGTGAGTGTGTTGATTGGATTAGAGAAAAAGTTAGCTTTCGTTCTAATGTAACCGATCTCTCAATAGGAAGCTTTATAAGTATTGTTAAGCAAGAAGAGACAATTGCTTATTCTCCTATCAATTCATTTACAACTTCAGATTTAGGTTGCGAACGTGGTAACAATATAATTAGTTTAATTAATCGAATCGATGCACCATATTCAGATGAATATGTAACTATGTTTGAGCAAATCTGGAACAACAATGATCTGTTACAGGATGTTACGGACCAGGTTATCGATGGCATAACTGCAGCTTATAATGAAAATTCTCCTGAATTTATTTATTTTGTCGCTATTTATAATATATTTAATGAGTTTCTGTCAGACATTAGTGAGGATGTTTTACCAAACGAAGCTACTGGATTTAAGGAAACAAAAATTTGGGAAAAATTATATGATTTCCAAAGGGATGCCGCGCTTGCTATTATTAATAAACTAGAAAAATTTAATGGTTGTATTCTTGCAGATAGTGTTGGTTTAGGTAAAACTTTTACAGCGTTAGCTGTTATAAAGTATTATGAACTTCGCAATCGTAATGTTCTTGTACTCTGTCCTAAAAAACTTAGTGATAATTGGATTACATTTAAAGAAAATTATCTTAACAATCCTATATCTGCTGACCGTTTACGATATGATGTTCTTTACCATACCGATTTATCAAGAGATTATGGAAAGTCAGGGAATATTGATTTATCCAAATTAAATTGGAGTAACTATGATTTAGTAGTTATTGATGAAAGTCATAATTTTCGTAATGGTGGAGATTACTCAGGACGCGTTGATGATAGAAGCGAGAATCGTTATTTACGATTATTAAATAAGGTGATTAGACAAGGTATTAAAACCAAGGTTCTTATGTTGTCTGCAACACCTGTCAATAACCGTTTTTCTGATTTGAGACATCAGTTGGAGCTTGCATATGAAGGCGATAATTCGCTTATAAATGAAAAGCTTAATACTGATAAACCAATCGATCTAATATTTCGAAGTGCACAAACTGCTTTTAATAAATGGAGCAAACAAGATCAAAAAGAACGTACTACAGAAAATCTTCTACGTTCATTAGACTTTGACTTCTTTACAATGTTAGATAGTGTGACCATAGCGCGTTCACGAAAACATATTGAGAAATATTATGATATCGAAGCAATAGGTAATTTTCCTGAACGACTTAAACCAATAGCTTTGAGGGCAAAATTAACTGATTTAACTGGGGCAATTGATTATGATGAAATCTATGATTTACTGATGAATTTAAATCTATCTGTCTATACACCAACGAATTTTTTGCTGGATAGTAAGAGAGGCAAGTACATAGATTCGAATATAAATATTGATCGGGCAGGTCGTGAGATTGGGATTCGCCGATTGATGTCAATAAATCTTTTGAAACGTCTTGAGAGTTCTGTGGTGTCTTTTAGTATCACGCTTGGGCGGGTTCATAAATTGATTGATGATACAATTGAAACCATAGATGCATATAAAAAGGGAAGTAATAAAACTATTAGTACAAGGGAAATACAAGAAAATGATTTCGATGAAGATGACAGCAATACTAATTTTTTTGGAAATAATACTAAAAAAATTGATATTGATCTTGGAGATATGGATTATATTACATGGCGAAAAAAACTATCTGAAGATTCTGACGTACTGAAATTGTTGTCGGACATGATTCATGATATTACTCCTGAACATGACACAAAATTACAAACTTTGATTAATTTGATTGATGAAAAAATCAAGAATCCTTTCAATAATAACAACAAAAAAGTGCTTATTTTTTCTGCATTTGCAGATACTGTAGATTATTTATACGCTCAGATATCCTCGACTGTAAAAGAACGATTTGGATTAGATACAGCAATGATTACTGGTACAACCGATGGGAGAACCACAGTTAAACTACCACGTACCGATATGAACACAATTCTTACTCTATTTTCACCGAAATCTAAGGATAAAGAATTGTTAATGCCAAACAATCCGCTTGAAATAGATATCTTAATTGCGACGGATTGTATTTCCGAAGGACAAAACTTGCAGGATTGTGATTATTGCGTTAACTATGATATCCATTGGAATCCAGTGCGAATTATCCAACGTTTTGGCCGTATTGACCGTATCGGTAGTCAAAATAAAACAATCCAACTTGTCAATTTTTGGCCTAATATTGGATTAGATAAATATCTAGAGTTAAAAGGTCGAGTAGAGACGCGTATGAAGGCCTCTGTTATGGCTTCTACTGGTGATGATAATCCCATTGATCCCGAGGAGCTGGGAGACTTGGAATATCGTAAAGCGCAGCTTGAACGATTACAGGATGAAGTTGTAGATATAGAAGATATGCAAAGTGGCGTATCAATTATGGATTTAGGTTTAAATGAGTTTAGGCTTGATCTCCTAGACTATGTTAAAAATCATGAAAACTTAGACAAAGTACCATTTGGACTTCATGCAGTAGTGAACGGAAAAGAAGAAAATCCAAAAGGCACGATTTTTATTTTAAAGAACATAAATACAAATATTAATCAGCAGAATAGAAATCAGCTACATCCATTTTATATGGTGTATGTTACAGAAGGTTCTGTAGTACATATTGATCACCTTAAGCCGAAGAAACTACTTGATGTATTTAGACAACTATGTAAAGGGAAATCAGAACCCCATGTAGATCTTTGCAAACAATTTAATGTAGAAACAAAAGACGGTAGAAATATGTATCATTATTCTGACTTATTATATTTTGCTGTTGAATCAGTTGTTGATCTCAATGAAGACGATTCAATTGATAGTTTCTTAGCTGGCAAACGGATTTCACTAACTGAACAGACGATTGATGGACTTGATGATTTTGAATTAGTTTGTTTTGTTAATGTGAGGTGAGGAGCAATAATGTTCGGATTACCGAAATCTACTGAAATAAATAAGCAGCTACCTAAAAAGACAATATTTGAGAAGTTTAAACCAAATACAGCTGCTCGAAAACTGTTTGATGAACAGATTAATCGACTTTCAATTGTTGCAGAGATTTCACCACAAACGGTAAACATTGCAGCTAATAAAGAGGTTTCTGCTATTTATATTATTTTGCTAATCATGAAAACTGCTGACTGTGATAAAAAAAATATCACACTTCTTTCAAAACTTATAGATCAAAATATGTTATTCGCTTTACAATTTGAGGATAATATTAAATTTGCAACTTACCGAGCTAATAAAGTAATAATGTCAGAAAGTAAACCTATAGATGAAAGGGAACTCAAATTAAAAGGTCTTGACTTAAAAGCTACCTGGGATGCACTAATTGCTGATATTGGACAAATAGGTTCTATAGATGGTAAAGACTTGGATGAAGTTATTGTTCAAAACGAACTACAACAGAGATTAGAAAAACAAATTAGTTATTTAGAAAAAAAAGCAATGAATGAAAAACAAGCTAGGCGTAAATGGGAGCTAGTTGAAGAAATAAAAAGATTGAAAGAACAGTTAAAAGGAGAATAATAATGGAAAAACAAGAGAAATTAACTATGCATACACAAAATCTCGCCGATAATAATTATGATGCTCTAGTTAAAATGTTTCCAAATGCTGTGACAGAAACAATTACTGGTTATGATGAAAATGGGAAAGCAATAATTGAATATGCAATTGATTCAGATGTGCTAGCTCAAGAGATTAATAGACATGT
>CAZSSR010000033.1:0-12090 GCA_964609605.1 uncultured Bacillaceae bacterium
CCATGTTATTTCAACAGTATGAACCTCTTTTACTTCACCTTTCTCATTTCCCACAATTTTTTTAGTGGATATAAGATAATTTCTCGGGTCGCTTCCGTATAAGCTTATTGCCTCTTCCTGTCCATAGTCCACTTTAAATTTCATCGGCCATTCTGGCCACGGATTAGATTTTTCTATTCTTTCTTTGGGTGGTTGTGGCATAATTTCAAACTGATAGACGCTCTTACAATCATGTCGTATAGATGTACCAACACAGTCGGTTCCTGTATCTCCTCCACCAATGATAATAACATTTTTATCTTTAGCACTTATATATTTATTGTCTTTAAGATTGGAATCAAGAAGACTTTTCGTATTAGCCTTCAAAAAATCTACTGCATAGTAAACCCCAGTAAGTTCCTTTCCTTCAACATCTAATCCCCTAGCCTTGGTTGCACCAGCACAAAGTACAACCGCATCATACTGATCGATTAGTGTTTGAGCAGAAATATCTATACCTACCTCAGTACTTAGAATAAATTGAATTCCAGATGCTTTCATAAGCTCCAGACGTCTTTCCACGATATGTTTTTCAAGTTTCATATTTGGAATTCCATACATTAATAATCCACCAGCTCGATCGTTTCTTTCGTACACAGTCACTTCATACCCTACCGCATTTAAATAATATGCTGCAGACAATCCTGATGGTCCTGAACCAACAACTGCAATTCGCTTTCCTGTTGTTGTAATTTTTTTCGGTTCTACCCAGCCTTCAGCAAATGCTCTCTCAATAATCTCATATTCAAGATTGTTAATTGTAACTGGCTCCATAAGATATCCTTCTGTACACGAACCTTCACAAGGTGCGGGACATACTCTTCCTGTAAATTCTGGAAAAGGATTTGTTCTTACCAATCTTTTGTAAGCTTCTTCCCATTGTCCTTTATAAACTAATTCATTCCACTCTGGTATAAGATTGTGTAAAGGACACCCTGCTGCCATACCATTTAAGATTACACCACCATGGCAAAAAGGAATTCCACAATCCATACATCTTGCACCCTGAGTTTGAAGTAACTCAGGATCTTGAGGAAGTCTAAGTTCATTCCAGTCATTAACTCTTTCTTGTGGAGAGCGCTTTTTCGGATTAATTCTTTTATATTCTAAAAATCCAGTAGCTTTTCCCATTGTAAATCCCACCTTTATATACTATTGTCGTTTAGTTTTTATGATTCTCTTCAAACGCGACCATTAGAGCTTCTTCGCCGGTTAGCCCAGCTTTATGAGCCTTATCGATGTTTGCAAGCATACGTTTGTAATCTTTTGGTATTACCTTAGTAAATCTAAGCGAATTGTTTTCCCAATCTTTTAGAATCATCTTGCCTTGAGAACTGCAGGTATATTTAACATGTTTCTCAATCATATTTTTAACTTCACTTAATTCTTCTTCAGACTCAATTTTTTCTAATAATATCATGGATTTATTGCAATACACCTCATCAAAATCCAAAATATACGCAACACCACCAGACATCCCTGCTGCAAAGTTCCTTCCTGTTTTACCCAGAATTACAACCTTACCGCCCGTCATATATTCACAACCATGGTCTCCTACACCTTCGACAACAGCTTTGATTCCGCTATTTCTTACACAAAATCTTTCGCCAGCAATTCCATTAATATAGGATTCTCCTGAAGTTGCCCCATAAAAAGCAACATTTCCAATAATAATATTTTTCTCAGGTACAAAATCAGAGTTTTTAGAAGGATAAACTATTATTTTACCACCAGAAAGTCCTTTCCCAAGATAATCATTTGCATCTCCTTCTAGCTCAAGAGTCATCCCTTTTGGGATAAATGCTCCAAAGCTCTGGCCAGCTGAACCTACAAAGGTAAGTATAATTGTATCTTCAGGGAGTCCTTCTTCTCCATATTTTTTAGTAATTTCACTTCCAACAATAGTTCCAACAACTCTATCTACATTTTTAATCTCAAGTTTTGCTCTTATAGGTTTCTGGTTCTCAATCGCAGGCTTACAAATTCTAAGAATTTTTCTCATATCAAGTGATTTCTCCAACATATGGTTCTGTGTCTGAGTATTATATCGACCGACCTCATCACCAACGTATGGTTGATACAATATATGTGTAAGATCAAGATTTGAAGCCTTCCAGTGAGTAATATTCTCTTTTGTTTTTAATCTATCCGTTCGTCCGACCAGTTCATTTACTGTTCTTAATCCAAGTTTAGCCATAATTTCACGCATCTCTTGGGCAACAAAACGCATAAAATTCTCTACGTATTCAGGTTTTCCTGCAAAGTTCTTTCTTAGATTTTTATCTTGAGTAGCTACACCGACTGGACAAGTATTTAGATTGCAAACTCTCATCATGACACACCCAATAACAATAAGCGGTGTAGTTGCGAATCCAAATTCTTCTGCCCCTAACATTGCAGCAATCACAACATCCCTACCTGTAAGTAGCTTACCATCTGTTTCGACAACAACCCTATCTCTTAACTTGTTAAGAACCAATGTCTGATGAGTTTCAGCAAGACCTAACTCCCAAGGAAGTCCAGAATTTCTAATGCTAGTTCTTGGAGATGCTCCAGTTCCTCCGTCATATCCACTAATTAATATTACGTCCGCTTTTCCTTTTGCTACACCAGCAGCAATGGTCCCAACACCAACCTCTGAAACAAGTTTAACACTAATTCGCGCATCTCTATTGGCATTTTTAAGATCATGGATAAGCTCAGCCAAATCTTCAATTGAATAGATATCATGGTGAGGTGGTGGGGAGATAAGATCAACACCTGGAGTTGAATGCCTAACCTTTGCTATTTCAGGATAAACCTTTCGTCCAGGAAGCTGACCACCTTCACCAGGTTTTGCTCCCTGTGCCATTTTTATCTGGATTTCCTTTGCATTTACCAGGTAATTGCTAGTCACACCAAAACGACCTGACGCAACCTGTTTTATTGCACTATTTTTAGAATCTCCGTTCTCCATGAGAATGAATCTTTCTGCATCCTCTCCGCCTTCTCCAGTGTTACTCTTTCCTCCCAGTCTATTCATAGCAATAGCAAGACATTCATGTGCTTCCTTGCTAATCGATCCATAAGACATAGCCCCAGTTTTAAACCTCTTCACGATTGAATCGACTGATTCTACTTCTTCGATTGGAATTGTATCAACAGCAGAAAAATTAAAATCAAGTAGATTCCTTAAGGTATATATTTGCTCTTCGTTAATTTTTTTTGAAAAATCTTTATACAGTGCATAATTTCCTTCGCGACATGATTTTTGTAGCAAATAAACTGTTTCTGGATTATAAAGATGTATTTCCCCTTCATCCTTGCACTGAAAATATCCGCCAACATCCAACGTGTCCTTGTAAGGAGAATTTTCTAAATAGGCACTCTCATGTCGCATGCTACTTTCCTTAGAAATTTCATCAAGTCCAATTCCTCCTATCCTAGAAGGTGTCATGGTAAAGTATTTGTCGATAAATTCTTTTTTAAGACCTACTGCCTCAAAAATTTGAGAGCCTTGATAGCTTCGGATAGTCGAAATACCCATTTTTGTAAGAACTTTTAGCATACCTTTGACAGAAGCCTTAATAAAATTCTTTTTACCCTCTGCATAAGTTAATCCATCTAGCAACCCTCTTCTAGAAAGATCTTTAATGGTCTCAAATGCTATATATGGGTTGATTGCGGTAACTCCATAACCGATAAGCGTACAGAAGTGATGAACCTCTCTTGGTTCTCCAGATTCCAATACTATTCCAACACTAGTTCTAATTTCCTTTCGAATTAAGTGATGATGAAGTCCTGAGGAAACCAATAACGCTGGAATAGGTATAAGATTCTCATTAACGCCTCTGTCCGAAAGGATAATGATATTAGCTCCTTCTTCAATTGCTCTGTCAGCTTCTTTAAAGATTCTGTTCAGTGCTCTCATCATTGATTTTGTATCTTCTAAAGGTTTATAAAGTATAGATATAGTAATGGTTTTAAATTTACCATCATTCATATTTTTAATTGTATTAAGTTGTTCATTTGAAAGTATTGGGTGCTCCAAAAATAGGCTAAACGAATCTCTTTGATCTGGTTCCAATAAATTCCCCGTATCTCCAAGTAAAATTCTACTTGAAGTAACAATATCTTCTCTTATCCCGTCGATAGGAGGATTGGTAACCTGCGCAAAAAGCTGTTTAAAATATAGATAAAGCATCTGAGGCTTTTCAGATAATACTGCTAACGGTGAATCCATACCCATGGCTCCAATAGGATCAACACCATCTATCACCATAGGCAAAATAGTTTTCGTAATATCTTCAAATGTATATCCGAAAGTTTTCTGCTGTTGAATTAGATCGTCCATTACATTCTCTTCATTCACCTTAACAACTGGTAAATTACTTAAATATACGATATGTCTATTATTCAATTCTTCGTAAGGATGTGATGTTGATACACTTTCCTTTATTTCTTCATCTGAGATAATTCTCTTTGCTTTTGTATCTACAAGTAACATTTTGCCTGGTTCTAAGCGACCTTTGTATTTTATATTTTCTGGCTTAATATCAATAACACCAACTTCTGAAGCGAAAACAACCTTGTCGTCTTTTGTAATATAATAACGAGAAGGTCGAAGTCCATTTCTATCCAATACTCCACCTATAACCTCACCATTTGAAAATGCCATAGCAGCAGGACCATCCCATGGTTCCATTAAGAAGTCATTAAATTGATAAAAATCCTTTTTCTCCTTAGACATTAACTCATTTTTTTCCCAAGGTTCAGGAATCATCATCATCACTGCATGAGCAAGTGATCTCCCAGTAAGATGAAGGAATTCAAGACTATTATCAAACATCGCAGAATCACTACCTGATTCGTTAATGATAGGAAATACTATTGATAAATCATCAAATAATGGAGAGTTAATACATTTCTGTCTAGCCTTCATCCAATTAACGTTACCTCTGATGGTATTAATTTCACCATTATGAACGATATATCTATTAGGATGTGCTCTCTCCCAACTTGGAAAAGTATTAGTACTAAATCTGGAATGGACCATAGCCAACGCAGATGTAAAATCAAGATCTGAAAGATCAAGATAAAAATTTCTAAGTTGTTCAGCAGTAAGCATCCCTTTATATACAATGGTTTTTGAAGAAAGACTAGAAATGTAGAAAGTACCACCCTTATCTTCGCTTATTGGAATAATAATTTTTTCTGCCCTTTTTCTTATAATAAAAAGCTTTCTTTCAAAGTCCATTTCATCCAAAATACTCGCATTTTTTTCAATAAAAACCTGAATAAGCTTTGGCATTACAGCTAAAGCTCCTTCGCCGACAGTTGTCATATCGAAGGGAACTTCTCTCCACCCTAAGATTTTCTGTCCTTCTTCCTGAACAATTTTTTCAAAAGCTTCTATCTGTGTTTCTCTAAAATCATCATATTTGTGAGCAAACAACATCCCAACACCATATTCGCCTTCTTCTGGCAAAGTAAAACCAAGTACATCACATTCTCTTTTAAAAAAATCATGAGGTATTTGAACTAATATACCAGCACCATCACCGGTGTTTTCATCAGCTCCACTTGCTCCTCTATGATTTAAATTCTCCAGAACAGTTAAGGCCTCGTCGATTATTTCATGAGACTTTTCCCCATTGATGTTAGCAACAAAACCCATACCACACGCATCATGTTCTAATGCTGGATTATATAGACCCTGTTTTTTTGGCAACCCATAATATTTTTGCATAATTCCCACCCTTTGCTAGAGTCTATTGACTTACTATTTTTTAAGATTATAACACAATTTATTTATTTTTTGGCATAGATATCTCATGTTCGTATAATCTTTTGCAAAATATCATTTTTCTTTTTAAATTATATATATAATTTATAACATAAAAAAACCTTATGCTAATTTTAGCATAAGGTAAAAATATTTATTATTTAGATAATCTCAATATTTTCAGCTTGAGGTCCTTTTGGACCTTGTGCAAGATCAAAAGTAACTTTTTGACCTTCTTCTAGAGTTTTAAATCCGCTTGAATTTATTTGAGAATAATGTGCAAATACATCTGTTCCATCTTCTCCTGTAATAAAGCCAAAACCTTTGTCTGAATTAAACCATTTTACTGTACCACTCATATTAGTGTACCTCCTAATTTTATTATCCTTAAATCTTTTCAAAAAATATAACAAATGTACTTCTAAATTAGGTAACACTTTAAAATATGAGCACTAATTAAGAATATTCATGTTAAATTTATTTACTGTTAATTTAAGTAACACTGTATGATATCACGATTTAGAAAAATTGTCAAATAATAAGTAAATATACTAAAGAATTTCTCTCATAACCGATTAAAATAACCGCCTATAGTTTGATTCAAACTTATTTTCATCAAGTTTTGACCATTTTTTAGGTCCTGTTGTCCTTCCTCCCGAACGACGAACCTTTTGAGCAAGATGTCTCTCAAATAACAATTTATCAATATTATCATCTGTATATATAAGTCCGTATTGATTAATCGCTTTAGCACCTTTCGGCAATACCATCGCAGCAACACCATAATCTTGCGTAACTACAATATCATCCTTTGAAACTCTGTTAGCCAATGCTATATCAACCGAGTCCTTTGCTTTATCGACAGTCACAACTTCAGAATATCCATCACTAATAATATGACAAACATCAGTAAACATCAAAACTTTTATATTATATTCTTTAGCTACTTTTATAATTATATCCTTTACAGGACATGCGTCAGCATCAACTAATATTTTCATGTATCTACCTCTTTAAATGTTTATTCACCTCAACAATGCTAGGCTTTGAAACGATATCCTACTCCCCATATAGTATCAATATATTGTGGATTTTCTGGTTGCTTTTCAATTTTCGTTCTAATTCTACGAATATGAACAGTTACAGTTGATACATCACCCATCGAGTCCAATCCCCAAAGACGTTCAAATAGCTCCTCTTTTGTGAAAACTCGGTTAGGGTTAGATGCCAAAAGAGTTAATAAATCGAATTCCTTAGTAGTAAACGTAACTTCCTTATTATTCACATAAATCCTATGTGAATTTTTTTCTATATGTAAACCCCCAATATCAATAACATCCTTTTCAATCTCAGGTTCCTTGACAAGACGTTCAAATCGGGCTAAATGCGCTTTAACACGAGCTACCAGCTCACCTGGGCTAAAAGGTTTGCTTATATAATCATCAGCACCCAATCCTAATCCCCTAATCATATCAATTTCGTCTTTTTTAGCTGAAACGATAACGATTGGAATATCAAACTTTTTACGAATTTGTCGACATACCTCAAAGCCATCTATCTGAGGTAGCATCAAATCTAGAATTACCAGATCATATTCATTATTCAGTGCCTCTAGTAATCCCTTTTCACCGCTATCAGTGATAGTTACCGAAAAACCGTTGGCCTCTAAGTAATCTCTCTCTAATTCCGCAATACTTGGCTCATCCTCAATAATTAAAATCCGTTTCATCAGCTTCTCTCTCCATTCAGAACCCTTGATAATGTAAAAAAGATACTTGTGCCAATGTTTTCTTTACTCTCAACCCAAATTACACCACCATGTTCCTCAATAATTCTTTTCGCAATGGCCAAGCCTAAGCCACTTCCACCGGTTGACAAATTTCGTGATGGTTCTCCACGATAAAAGCTTTCAAAGATAAAGTCAACATTTTCTTCACTAATTCCTCTTCCATTATCCCTAATCTCTACCGTTACAGAATCATTTTGTACTGTCAAAATAAGATGAATTATCCCTTGCTCCTTACTTTGATATTTCTGTGCATTTCCAAGAATGTTCATTAAAACTCGTTTTAATTTTTCTCGATCAGCTTTTACAAAGAGAGGACTATTATATTCTGACTCAAATTTGAATAAAATATCCTTATTTTCCATATCAAGCAACATTTCTTCAGTACAATCAGCCAAATATTTAACAATATCAATTTCTTCAAAATGGTATACCATATTCTTCGAATCTAATTTTGAAAAAAGAAATAACTCATCAATCAGATGATCCAGATCATTAGCTTTGGCATAAATAGTCTGAACATACTTCTCCATTTTCTCTGGTGAGTCCGCCACACCATCGATGATTCCTTCAACGTGTCCTTTAATCGAGGTGATCGGAGTTTTTAAGTCGTGACTAATACTAGATATAAGTTCTCTACGTTTACTTTCATATTGAATTTGCTGTTCCACAGAACTCTTTAACCTTTTACGCATCGCTTCAAAAGCTTCCGACAATTCACCAAATTCATCATTCCGTTTATAAGATATTTCAAAATCTAAGTTGCCTTCCTTAATTTGCTCCGTAGCTTTTTTAAGAGAATTCAACGGCCTGATAATGCTACGAGAAACTAGAAAAATTATTGTACTAGTTGTGAAAATAAGTATAAGTATCACAACAGGTACCATGATAATTATAAAACTATGTGCTAGATTCCCCATCGGTCCCATATCCGTTAAGAGGAAAACAGTACCAACATTTCCATTTTGAAAAAAGAAATCGTGTTGACTAATTAAATAGAGCTTTCCGCCAATTATTTTTGGTTGATTAGCTTCATTGTCACTAACCATATAATGAGTAAGCTCCGTTGCGATTTCCGCTTGGTCAAAAAAATATGAAACATATGTAATTTCATCACTTTCTCTTACTACAAGTCCAGTATTTATCGGGTATAGATTATTATCGAGTTCCCTTAAATAATTATAATCTCGTAATTTTTCAGGATTCGTATCGGTAATTTCCTTAATTTCTGCAAAAATATATGCTCCTTCTTGCAGTAATTCTTTTTCTGGTTTAATAAATGAGCTTCCAGTATTCCCCATAATCAGAGCCATAACAATTGCCCCACCAATTACAGAAAGAATAAGGGGTGCAATAAGCATTGCTAAATAAGAAAGCAAAAGCCTAACTTTAATAGACATGCCAAACACCCCCTTTATCTTCTTTAAATATTCTTCTTCTCAAACAAGTACGACCCAATTGCTGAAAAAATTAACATATATGAAAACATAACCGCAAAAGAGTACAAGAGTTTAGATAGCCCAAGTGTACCGCTTAACCAAAACAGGTACCAATCATTATAACTAAAAGGAAGCAATTGTGATATTGATGGGAAAACTAGAATAATTGCCTTACTACCAATAAAAAGTAATACCATCGTCGTCAGTGCACTTCCACTACTTTTGAAAAATTGTGCGATAAAAATCCCTGTCATACCAACCAAAGTCATTGGAATTATCGTTGCAGTATACGAAAGAATGATTAGAGGTAGTCCACTGATTAACTGCTGAACGCCATCTAAAAAGATGCCTGCTATTAACGATACTATCAAAAGAACGCCTAAAAAAACAATGTTAAACACAATAACTGAGACAACCTTAGCTATATACACACCTAACCGTGTTATTGGACGAGTTAATACTAATTTTAACGTTTTGTCTTGTAACTCTCCAGCAAATAAGTCTGCGGTAATTGCAAAAATATACAAAGGTAAAAGAAAACTTACAAAAAGACTTAATACAAAGTAAGGTAGCTGACCAGATGTAATAGCTAAAACACCAATTTTATTTTGTAAAAGCATAACTGACAATAAAATCGCTAATGGAATCAAAACAGCAGAAATTAAGAAAACGATTGTTCTCTTTCTTCGAAAAATCTTTTCAGATTCATTAAGTATCGTGATTAGAAGGTTACTTTTCATTGATCAGCACCACCTTTATTTCTAACCTGTTTAAGAAAGAAATCCTCCATTGATTCCCCGTCAGATAGTAGCTCCTCAACCAAGCCCTCTTGGATAAGCTCCCCATTATTAATAATTCCAATCCGATTACAAATAAGTTCTATCTCATGCGCTAAATGACTAGAAATAAGAAAGGTTACCTCTTCTTCCTTGGCTAGTTTTTGAATAATATTACGAATATCGTGCGTCCCTTCAATATCCAAGCCGTTAGTTGGTTCATCAAGAATAATAAGCTCTGGTTTTGATAAAATAGCCATAGCCAAACCTAACCGCTGTTTCATACCAGTTGAAAAGCTTGCGACTTTATCCTCTTTATATTTAGTGAGTCCAACCAATTCTAAAACCTCATCTTGTCTTTTTTCATCTATATCATTAAAATACCGAGCAACTAGTTTTAAATTATCAGCTGCACTTAAATATTCATAGGCTACTGCATTTTCAATCAATGAACCCACTTTAGTCATGCAAGGTACATAATTGTTTTTTAAATCCATTTCAAAAAGGAGAATCTCACCTTGATCAGGATGACACAAATTAGTAATCGCTTTCATCACTGTCGTTTTCCCAGCTCCATTAGGACCTAAAAACCCAAAAACATCTCCACGATAAACAGTAAAATTAACGTTTTTCACGCCTCTGCCATTTCGATAAAGTTTGGTGAGGTTTCTTACTTCCAATATTTTATCCATATCTTCCCCTCCTCTTTTTCTATTTTAATCATATAAGCTTTATAATAGCAACAGATAGAGCCCAAAAATGAACCCTATCTGTTCTTAATATAATCTGTAATTTATTATCTATGCGATCTTTCAGATGGCTCAATGGTTTGAACCTGTTTTCCTGAGATATCAACTTTATCTGTAGTTGTATTGTTATAATCTGTAAAACTCATATTTACAGTAAGCTCAAGTTCATGTTGAACACCATTTGCATCAAAACCAGTTATTACAATTGTCTGATTCTGTTCAGTAAGTAAGTTATCCTGTCCTATCTGTGCAATAACATTAATGTCTTGAACAGCAATACCACTAACTAGTTTAGGCATATCTACAAAACGTTCTGTTCCTGTTTCCATACCCATGTTTGTAAAAGCTACTGGCACCATTGCATTTAATACTGCTGGTACTTGACTTCCACTAAGATTTATTGCTACTTCCTTAGTTCCATCAAGATTATTGCTAGTAGTAACATACTTTAGTAATCCAGTAGATAAAGCATCAGCAACACTTTCCATACTCTTTACATGATCAGATTCCATCATATTGTTGATATCAAAATCTTCATTCTGATCACGCTGACCACTTGTATCCATAACCTTATAAACATCACTATCACTGTTTTTAATTACAAATTGACCAGCTTCATTAAAGAAGTTTATAGTTCCATCTGCATAATTAAGATTACTACTCATTGATTTATCATTCAAATTCACTTTAAAATCGGCTTGAGCAGTCTCAAGAATTACTCCGTTATCCTTTGCGATAACTTCAACTTGACCAGCAACGCTTTCTGCTGTCATGGTAGTTTTAAGAGCTGTCTTGTAAGTATCATATCCAGACGATCCAGATAATCCTGCAAAGGCTGTCGTTACTAATAACATACTGCCTAATGCTACGCTTACCCCCATAGTAATTACTTTTTTATTCATTAAAATTCCCCTTTCAGAAATTATTTTTTAAAAACTATTACAAATCTAATACTACTATACAAATCTAAACAACTTAGAAACAAATTCTTAAATAATTATTAACTTTTAATTATTTGACAAACTCAGTATCTGGTATTAATATATACATATGCACTTATGTGCATATGTATATAGAAGGAGGCAATAATGGAGAAATTAGTTAATATATTTAAAATTTTTTCAGATGAAACTAGACTTAGAATTATTGTTCTTCTAGCTCAACAAGAGCTCTGTGTCTGTGAGCTTAGTGGCATGCTTGATATTCCACACCTAAAATATCTAAAAGTCTGTCGAAATTAAGAGATATGAATCTAGTCATTGATAAAAGAAACGAAAAATATGTCTTTTATAAGCTAAAATCGGAAAACGTTATTTTTACAAATACTGTGACAAATATTATAAACAATCTTGATGATTACCCGCAACTGATTATCGATAGAAACAAACTTTCGGATAAGGATCAATATTTGAAACAGTGCAATATAAATAGCAATATAAATATCTATTAATTAAAAAGTTATGGAGATGATTATTTGTTTATATTTGAATGGTTGAATAACCAACTTCTCAGAATGGATTGGCTTTCCAACTTAGTT
>CAZSSR010000034.1:0-12064 GCA_964609605.1 uncultured Bacillaceae bacterium
ATTAGAAATATTACATAAAGGAACGAGGTAGGTCAAAAGAATTTAACAGTGTATATATTTATAAAAAATGAGGTTTTTAAACCCATTTTTCTTTTTGTATTTAATTACTCTGATCTTAAGGGGTGAAAAACTTGGCAGGAAACATTATTCAGTTAGGAAAAAGACAAAGAAGAAGTTATGCTAGAATTAAAGAAGTACTTGATGTACCAAACCTTATCGAAATCCAGATCAAGTCTTACCAATGGTTTTTGAATGATGGATTGAAAGAGATGTTTAAAGATATTTCTCCAATTCAGGATTTCACAGGAAACCTTATTTTGGAGTTTTTTGATTATAGTTTAGGAGAACCGAAATATTCAGTCAATGAGTCAAAGGAACGCGATGTAACTTATTCGGCTCCGCTTAGAGCTAAAGTTAGACTAATTAATAAAGAAACTGGAGAGGTTAAAGAACAAGAAGTATTTATGGGTGATTTCCCATTAATGACTGAAACGGGCACCTTTATAATTAATGGTGCGGAAAGAGTTATTGTAAGTCAGCTTGTACGTTCACCAAGCGTTTATTTTAGTACGAAAATTGATAAGAACGGTAAAAGAACCTATACTTCAACTGTTATTCCAAACAGAGGGGCATGGTTAGAATTAGAAGTAGATCTAAAAGATATTATTTATGTTAGAATTGATCGTACTAGAAAGCTACCAGTTACGGTTATTTTGCGTGCTTTAGGATTTGGTACTGATGAAGAAATTATTGAGTTACTTGGTGATAACCAATATATAAGAAATACACTTGAAAAAGATAATACCGATTCAACAGAAAAAGCATTATTAGAGATTTATGAACGCTTACGCCCAGGAGAACCTCCGACTGTAGAAAATGCAAAAAGTTTATTAATATCAAGATTCTTTGATCCAAAAAGATATGATTTAGCTGATGTAGGTCGTTACAAAATCAATAAAAAGCTACACATAAAAAACAGATTGTTTAATCAAAAAATAGCTGAGAACCTTGTAGATCCTAATACAGGGGAAATAATTGCAGAATTTGGCCAGGTTATTGACCGTAGATTGTTAAACAAATTAATTCCATACCTAGAGAATGGTGTGAATTACGTCAACTATGAACCTGTGGGTGGCATATTAGAGGAGTCTATTCCACTTCAATCTATTAAAGTATTTTCTCCAATAGAAGATAAACAGGTAATTAAGGTTATTTCTAATCAAAATGTTGATAAGAATATTAAAAACATTACCCCTGCAGATATTATTTCTTCTATTGATTATTTTATTAATTTATTATATGGGGTTGGTAGTACTGATGATATAGACCATTTAGGTAATCGTCGTCTTCGCTCTGTTGGTGAGTTGTTACAAAATCAGTTTAGAATTGGATTATCACGAATGGAAAGGGTTGTTCGTGAAAGGATGTCTATCCAAGATGTGAATATGATAACACCACAAGCACTAATAAATATTAGACCCGTAATTGCATCAATTAAAGAATTTTTTGGGAGTAGTCAACTATCACAGTTTATGGATCAAACTAATCCTTTATCTGAGTTAACACATAAAAGACGTTTAAGTGCGTTAGGTCCTGGTGGATTAACTAGAGAAAGAGCGGGATTTGAGGTACGTGATGTGCATCATTCCCATTATGGCAGAATGTGTCCAATCGAAACACCAGAAGGCCCGAATATTGGGTTAATAAATTCATTATCAAGTTTTGCAAGAGTGAATGATTACGGTTTTATAGAGTCGCCTTATAGGAAAGTGGACTCTGATATAAATGTAATTACTAATGAAATAGTTTATTTAACAGCTGATGAAGAAGATAATTATGTTATTGCTCAGGCGAATGTTAAATTAAATAGTGATGGAAATTTTTTAGAAGAAGATGTGGTATCAAGGTATAAAGACGAAAATATTGTAGTAGCAAAAGAAAAAGTTGACTTTATCGATGTTTCTCCAATGCAAGTGGTTTCTGTTGCTACAGCAATGATTCCTTTTTTAGAAAATGATGATTCTAATAGAGCGTTAATGGGATCTAATATGCAAAGACAAGCGGTTCCTTTATTGATTCCAGAGGCTCCGTTTATTGGGACGGGAATGGAATATAAAGCGGCAAGGGATTCTGGTGTTTGTATAGTATCAAAACAAAATGGTGTAGTAGAGAGAATAGATGCTAAAGAAATAATTATACGAACTCAAGAGAACATTGATGGAAATATTGTGAATGGTGATTTAGTTAAATATAAACTTCATAAATATATTCGTTCTAATCAAGGGACGTGTATAAACCAAAGACCTTTAGTTAAAAAGGGTGATAAAGTTAGTGCTGGAGAGACTATTGCGGATGGACCTTCAACGGAAATGGGCGAGTTAGCTCTTGGTAGGAACGTAGTAGTTGCCTTTATGACCTGGGAGGGGTATAACTACGAGGATGCAATACTTATAAGTGAAAAACTAGTTAAAGAAGATGTATATACTTCTATACATATAGAAGAATATGAATCTGAAGCACGCGATACAAAGCTTGGGCCAGAGGAAATAACAAGGGATATTCCTAATGTGGGGGAAGAAGCATTAAAAAACCTTGACGAAAGAGGAATAATCCGTATTGGTGCTGAGATTCGCCCGGGAGATATATTAGTCGGCAAAGTAACTCCAAAAGGTGTTACAGAATTAACTGCTGAGGAACGTTTATTACATGCGATATTTGGTGAAAAAGCTAGAGAAGTTCGAGACACGTCACTAAAAGCACCTCATGGACAAGATGGGATAATAGTTGACGTAAAAGTATTTACGAGGGAAAATGGTGATGAACTACCACCGGGCGTTAACTTTTTAGTAAGAGTTTATATTGCTCAGAAACGCAAAATATCTCAAGGCGATAAAATGGCAGGGCGCCATGGTAATAAAGGTGTTATAGCAAGGATATTACCTGAAGAAGATATGCCTTTCTTACCAGATGGTACTCCAGTTGAAATTGTTTTAAACCCGTTGGGGGTTCCTTCAAGGATGAATATAGGTCAAGTTTTAGAGGTTCATCTTGGATGGGCGGCTAAAACGTTGGGAATTTTTATTGCTACACCAGTTTTTGATGGAGCTACAGAGAATGATGTTTTTGATGCATTAGAGGAAGCTGGTTTTCCAAGAGATGGTAAAACAATTTTATATGATGGGCGAAGTGGTGAGCAATTCGAAAGAAGAGTCACGGTTGGGGTCATGTATATGATAAAACTGTTACATATGGTTGATGATAAAATACATGCACGTTCAACGGGTCCATATTCACTTGTTACACAACAGCCACTTGGCGGTAAAGCACAATTTGGTGGTCAAAGATTTGGGGAAATGGAAGTATGGGCGCTAGAAGCATATGGAGCTGCTTATACTTTACAAGAGATACTTACTGTTAAATCTGACGATGTTGTTGGTCGTGTTAAAACATACGAAGCAATTGTTAAAGGTGAGAATGTTCCTGAACCTGGAGTACCTGAATCATTTAAAGTGCTTATTAAAGAACTTCAAAGCTTGGCATTAGATGTGAAAATTCTTTCAGGTGATGAAAAAGAAATAGAAATAAAAGAATTAGATAATGAAGAAGAAATAGATAGTGAAAAGCTAACCTTGAATCTCGAAGGTGAAGGGGAATAATAAAAATACGCTTATAACCAAGGGTGGTGTGCTTTTTGATAGACGTAAAGAATTTTGAGGCGATGAAAATCGGATTAGCTTCTCCAGAAAAGATTCGTTCTTGGTCATTTGGTGAAGTTAAAAA
Source organism: uncultured Bacillaceae bacterium (assembly GCA_964609605.1). GTDB lineage: Bacteria > Bacillota > Bacilli > Tepidibacillales > Tepidibacillaceae > CAZSSR01. The sequence continues at coordinate 3,781 of CAZSSR010000034.1, forward strand.
GCCAGAGACAATTAATTATCGTACTTTAAAACCAGAAAAAGAAGGACTATTTTGTGAAAAGATTTTTGGACCTACAAAGGATTGGGAATGCCATTGTGGTAAATACAAGCGTGTAAGGTATAAAGGCGTTGTATGTGACCGATGTGGTGTTGAAGTTACAAGATCAAAAGTTCGTCGTGAAAGAATGGGGCATATTGAATTAGCGGCACCGGTTTCTCATATATGGTATTTCAAAGGTATACCAAGCAGAATGGGATTAATTTTAGATATGTCACCACGTTCTTTAGAAGAAGTTATATATTTTGCATCTTATGTTGTTAGTGATCCTGGTGAAACACCTTTAGAGAAAAAACAACTATTATCAGAGAAAGAGTATAGAACTTACCGTGAGAAATATGGCAATAATTTTTCTGCAGGAATGGGTGCAGAAACAATTAGAAAGTTATTAGGGGATATCGAGTTAGAAAAGGAAGTAAAAATTTTAAAAGAAGATTTAGGTTCTGCTCAGGGGCAGAAAAGAAATAGAATAATAAAACGTTTGGAAATTTTAGAAGCATTTAGATATTCTGGAAATGATCCAACATGGATGGTTTTAGATGTATTACCTGTTATTCCACCTGAAATTCGTCCAATGGTACAACTGGATGGTGGTAGATTTGCAACATCAGATTTGAATGATTTGTATAGAAGAGTAATTAATAGGAATAATCGATTGAAAAGATTATTGGATTTAGGTGCTCCAGATATTATTGTTCAAAATGAAAAGAGGATGTTACAAGAAGCAGTAGATGCTTTAATAGATAATGGTAGAAGAGGCAGACCTGTTACTGGACCGGGAAATCGCCCGTTAAAATCACTAAGCCATATGTTAAAGGGTAAACAAGGACGGTTTCGTCAAAACTTACTAGGAAAACGTGTGGATTATTCTGGACGTTCAGTAATAGTAGTTGGACCAAATTTAAAAATGTTCCAATGCGGTCTCCCTAAGGAAATGGCTTTAGAATTATTTAAACCATTTGTTATGAAGGAACTAGTAAATAAAGAGATAGCACATAATATTAAGAGTGCTAAAAGGAAAGTTGAAAGAGTTAGCCCAGAAGTATGGGATGTGCTTGAAGAGGTTATTAGAGAACACCCTGTTTTATTAAATCGTGCACCAACACTGCATAGATTAGGTATTCAAGCATTTGAGCCGGTTTTAGTTGAAGGGCGAGCTATAAGGTTGCATCCATTAGTTTGTACTGCATATAATGCTGATTTTGACGGAGATCAAATGGCAGTTCATGTTCCTTTATCAGCGGAGGCGCAAGCTGAGGCAAGGTTGTTAATGTTAGCATCAAATAATATTTTAAATCCAAAGGATGGTAAGCCTGTTGTAACACCTTCTCAGGATATGGTGCTTGGTTGCTATTATTTAACAATTGAAAAACTTGGAGATAAAGGCGAGGGTATGATTTTCTGTAGTCCTGAAGAAGCTATTTCTGCTTATCAAAATGGACATGTAACACTTCATGCAAAAGTTGCTATTCCTGCAAAAATGTTAAATAAAACAGTATTTACAGAAAAGCAACAAAATGCATTGTTAGCAACTACTGTTGGAAAAATAATTTTTAATGAAATATTTCCAACCGATCTACCTTATATTAGCGAGGCAACAAAAAATAATTTAATTAATGGAACACCTGATGAATATTTTATTTTCAAAAAGGGTGAAGACGTTAAGAAGTTTGTTGTTTCTGCACCAAATCGCGGTGCAGTTACTAAAGGATATTTGGGAATAATTATTGCTGAGATATTTAGAAAATATCATACTACTAATACAGCAATAATATTAGATAAGATTAAAGAATTAGGTTTTACTTATTCTACAAAATCAGGGATTACAATAGCGGTTTCAGATGTTATAATTCCGCAAGAAAAATATGTGATACTTCAAGAGGCAGAGGATAAAGTTCAAGGAGTAATTAAACAATACCGTAAAGGATTAATTACTGATGATGAGAGATACGATCGAGTTATTACAATATGGAGCAAAGCGAAAGATGATATTACTGAAGTATTAATGAATTCCTTAGATAAATTCAACTCTATCTATATGATGGCTAATTCTGGTGCCCGTGGTAATGTATCCCAGATTACACAATTAGCTGGTATGCGTGGACTTATGGCAGCTCCATCAGGAAGAATTATTGAGTTACCAATCAAATCTAACTTTAGAGAAGGGTTAAGTGTACTTGAGTATTTTATATCAACACATGGAGCTCGTAAGGGACTAGCAGATACTGCCCTTCGTACAGCAGACTCGGGGTATTTAACACGTAGGTTGGTTGATGTAGCTCAAGATGTTATCGTTCGCGAAATAGATTGTAATACAGATAAGGGATTGGTTGTATCAACAATTACAGATGGTAGTGAAGTAATAGAGAAGCTTTATGATCGAATTGTAGGTAGATTTTCTTTTGAAACTATAAAAAATCCTAAAACTGGAGAAATTATTGTTAAACGAAATGAATTAATCAATGAAGATATAGCAGATATAATTATTAATGCTGATATTAAAAAGGTTAATATAAGATCTATTTCTAGTTGTCGGACACTACGTGGTGTATGTAAAAAATGTTATGGTCGTAATCTTGCTACTGGTACAGATGTTGAGATTGGTGAGGCGGTTGGTACGATTGCTGCTCAATCTATTGGTGAACCGGGTACTCAATTGACTATGAGGACATTCCATACTGGCGGAGTAGCTGGTGATGATATAACACAAGGATTACCAAGAATACAAGAATTATTTGAAGCTAGAAATCCAAAGGGTCAGGCTGTTATTGCTGAATTTGATGGAAAGGTAGTAAAAATTAATGACAATAAAGATATAAGAGAAGTTGAAGTAAATAATGATATAGAAGTTAAAGTATATTCAATACCTTTTGGTTCAAGAATTAAGGTATCTGTTGATCAACAGATAAATGCTGGTGATGTACTTACTGAAGGCTCAATAGATCCAAAAGAATTATTAAAAGTAAAAGGAATTTCCGGGGTGCAAAGCTATATACTTCAAGAAGTACAAAGAGTTTATAGATTACAAGGTGTAGAAATTAATGATAAACATATTGAAATAATGGTTCGTCAAATGCTTCGTAAGGTAAGAGTAGTAGAGAGTGGGGAAACAGATCTGTTGACAGGTTCAATGGTAGATTTACACACTTACGAGAATGCAAATAAAATAGCATTTATGAATGGTAAAGAACCTGCTATAGTAAAACCAGTATTACTTGGAATTACAAAAGCTTCTTTAGAAACAGATTCGTTTTTATCTGCAGCCTCATTCCAAGAGACTACAAGGGTATTAACTGAAGCTGCTATCAAGGGGAAAACAGACAAATTATTAGGACTTAAAGAGAATGTTATAATAGGTAAATTAATACCAGCTGGTACTGGATTGGGAAGGTACCGAAACATCAGTATTGTTGAAAAAGATGAGATTAATAAAGAATCACCAGAAAAAATTAAAGAAACAGCAAAAGTTGATTAAAATAATTATTGACACATATAATAATTAATGTTAACCTACGAAAGTGTGTGCACAATCCCTGTACTTTGGAGGATAAAAGAATGTCTTATGAAAAAGTTAAACAGGCTAAACACTTATCAATTGGGATAAAACAAACATTAAAGGCCATCGAACAAGATAATGTTTTAGAGGTAATTGTAGCAAGAGATGCCGATCAACGCTATATTGCAAAGGTAGTTAAATATAGTAAAGAAAAGAGTATTAGCTTGTCCTACGTTGATTCGATGAAAAAGCTAGGTAGAAGCTGCGAAATAGAAGTAGGAGCAGCTACAGTGGGCATATTAAAAGATAATAATTGCAAGATAAATAACTAGGTTAAATAATGGCTTAGTTATTATCATGCAATTTATTTCAGATTATTATGGGTCGCCTGGTACTGTGTGCTTAAATATGCGAAAGGGGGTGGCGAAAAATGCCAACTATTAATCAGTTAGTTCGTAAGGGAAGAAAGAGTAAAGTTGTTAATTCTACTGCACCTGCATTACAAAAAGGTTATAACAGTTTTAAAAAGGAACAGACAGATTTAAGCTCGCCTCAAAAGCGTGGCGTGTGTACACGTGTGGGAACAATGACTCCTAAAAAACCAAACTCTGCTTTACGTAAGTATGCAAGAGTGCGTTTAACGAATGGAATTGAAGTAACAGCTTATATTCCTGGTATTGGACATAATTTACAAGAACATAGTGTTGTATTAGTTCGTGGAGGACGTATTAAAGATTTACCAGGAGTTCGATATCATATTATACGTGGTGCTTTAGATACTGCAGGAGTTCAAAACAGAATGCAAGGTCGTTCTAAATATGGAACGAAACGTCCTAAAGTTAAGAAGTAATAATGAAATAATATACTAATAAAGGAGGGAAAGGCATGCCGCGTAAAGGACCAGTAACTCGGAGAGACGTTTTACCTGACCCATTATATAACAGCAAATTGGTTACTCGTTTGATTAATAGAATGATGGTTGATGGTAAAAAAAGTGTTTCACAACAAATCTTATATAATGCATTTAATTTAGTTAACGAACGTACTGGAAAAGATGCTATGGAAGTATTTGATCAAGCAATTAAAAATGTAATGCCAGTGTTAGAGGTAAAAGCTAGACGTGTAGGCGGGGCGAATTATCAAGTTCCTATTGAAGTAAAACCTGAAAGAAGAACTACATTAGGGTTGCGTTGGTTAGTAAATTATTCACGACTTCGTGGAGAAAAAACAATGGAAGAACGTCTTGCGGGAGAAATAATGGATGCTGCAAATAATACTGGTGCATCTGTTAAGAAAAGAGAAGACACACATAAAATGGCGGAAGCAAATAAGGCATTTGCGCATTACCGTTGGTAAGTATAGGATATATTAGAAAGTTAAGAAGGGAGAAATAAATATGGGAAGAAAATTCTCCTTACAAAATACACGTAATATTGGGATAATGGCCCACATTGATGCTGGAAAAACAACAACAACGGAACGTATACTTTATTATACTGGTATTACACATAAAATTGGTGAAGTGCATGAAGGTGCAGCAACTATGGACTGGATGGAGCAGGAGCAGGAAAGAGGTATTACAATTACTTCTGCTGCTACAACTGCCCAATGGAAAGGATATCGAGTGAATATTATCGATACTCCTGGTCACGTGGATTTTACAGTAGAAGTTGAACGTTCATTACGTGTATTGGATGGAGCAGTCACAGTATTAGATGCAAAAAGTGGAGTAGAGCCGCAAACAGAAACAGTTTGGAGACAAGCTACAACTTATAAGGTACCACGTATTATTTATGTAAATAAAATGGATACAATTGGAGCTGATTTTCTTTACTCTGTAAAGACGATTGTAGATAGATTAAAAGCAAACCCAGTTCCTATTCAACTCCCTATTGGAGCTGAAGATAAATTCGTAGGAATTATTGACCTTATAAAAATGGAAGCAACTTATTACTTGGATGATTTAGGATCAGAAACAGAGACTAGGCCAATTATTGAAGAGTATAAGGAATTAGCTGAAACTTGGAGAGCTAAATTAATCGAATCGGTTGCAGAAATTGATGAAGACCTGATGATGAAATATTTAGAAGGCGAAGAAATTACAAATGAGGAGATAATGAAAGCTCTTCGAAAAGGAACTTTAGATGTAGAAATATTCCCTGTTGTATGTGGTTCATCATATAAAAACAAGGGCGTTCAACTTATGTTAGATGCAGTAATTGATTATTTGCCAGCACCAACTGACGTTCCTGCGATAAAAGGAAAAACTGAGGATGGACAAGAAGAAGAAAGAGCTTCTGATGATAATGCACCGTTTTCTGCGTTAGCATTTAAAGTTATGTCCGACCCATTTGTTGGAAAGCTAACATTTTTTCGTGTATATTCTGGAACGCTAAATTCAGGGTCTTATATCATGAATTCGTCAAAAAACAAACGTGAAAGAATAGGCCGTATTTTGCAGATGCATGCAAATCATCGTGAAGAGATAAGTGTGGTATATTCTGGCGATATAGCTGCTGGTGTTGGTTTAAAGGATACCTCAACTGGAGATACATTATGTGATGAAAAAGAACAAATTATTTTAGAATCTATGGAATTCCCTGAACCGGTTATTCGTTTATCGGTTGAACCAAAAACAAAACTTGACCAAGATAAAATGGGGTTAGCTTTAGCGAAATTAGCGGAAGAAGATCCAACATTTAAAACTAATACTGATGAAGAAACAGGTCAAACTATAATTGCAGGTATGGGCGAGTTGCATTTAGAAATAATTGTAGATCGTTTAAAACGAGAATTTAAAGTTGAGGCTAATGTAGGAGCTCCACAAGTTGCCTATAAAGAAACAATTCGCAAAAAGGCTCAAGTCGAAGGTAAATTTGTTAGACAATCTGGTGGACGTGGACAATACGGTCATGTCTGGATTGAATTTGAACCTCTTGAGCAAGGTGAGGGCTTTATTTTTGAAAATAAAGTCGTTGGAGGGTCGGTACCTAAAGAGTATATTCCTGCTGTTCAAGCTGGTATTATTGAATCTGCAGCCAATGGTATTCTTGCAGGATATCCATTAATTGATTTTAAAGCAAAAATATATGACGGTTCTTATCATGATGTTGACTCATCAGAAATGGCATTTAAAATAGCTGGATCAATGGCATTGAAGGCTTCTAAGACTAAATGCGACCCTGTACTTTTAGAGCCGATAATGAAAGTAGAAGTTACGGTTCCTGAAGAATATATGGGTGATGTAATGGGTGACCTTAGTTCGAGAAGAGGAAAAATTGAAGGGATGGGTTCCAATTCTGGAGCACAAAGCATACGTGCTTTCGTTCCATTATCAGAGATGTTCGGATATGCAACTTCAATTCGTTCAAATACTCAAGGACGTGGAAACTATTCTATGTATTTTGATCATTACGAAGCCGTGCCTAAAAATATTTCTGAGACAGTTATTGAAAAACAAAAAGGATAATAATTATTTTTATTGAATTATTTAGTTAACGAATTTTCACTACAAGATTGTAGGGAAAATAAAAAAAATATTATTAAGTAGGATTATAAGGAGGAAAAATAAAATGGCTAAAAAGAAATTCGAACGAAATAAAACGCATGTCAATGTAGGAACTATTGGACACGTTGACCATGGTAAAACTACATTAACAGCTGCAATCACAACAGTACTATCAAAATCAGGTGGGTCTCAAGCAACTAGTTATGACCAAATTGATAAGGCGCCAGAAGAGCGTGAGCGTGGTATTACAATATCTACATCACATGTTGAGTACGAAACAGAGAAGCGACACTATGCACATGTAGACTGCCCAGGACACGCAGACTATGTAAAGAATATGATAACTGGTGCAGCTCAAATGGATGGAGCTATTCTTGTAGTTTCAGCAGCAGATGGACCAATGCCACAAACTCGTGAACACATTCTTTTATCACGTCAAGTAGGAGTTCCTTATATTGTAGTATATATGAATAAAGTTGACATGGTAGATGATGAAGAACTAATAGAATTAGTTGAAATGGAGATTCGCGAATTATTATCTGAATATGAATTTCCAGGAGATGATACTCCAATAATTAAAGGTTCTGCACTAAAAGCATTAGAAAATCCGGATAGTGAGTGGGCTCAATCGATTATAGATTTAATGAATGCAATTGATGAGTACATTCCTGATCCTGTTCGTGAAATTGACAAACCATTCTTAATGCCAGTAGAAGATGTGTTTACTATTACTGGACGTGGTACTGTGGCTACTGGTCGCGTAGAACGTGGAGTAATTAAAGTTGGCGAAGAAGTTGAGGTAGTTGGACTTAATGAGATGAATAAGAAGACTGTTGTTACTGGAGTTGAAATGTTCCGTAAGTTATTAGATCAAGCTCAAGCTGGTGATAATGTCGGATTACTTCTTCGCGGAGTTGAACGTAAGGATATTGAACGTGGTCAAGTTTTAGCAAAACCCGGTTCAGTAAAAGCTCACACGCAATTCAGTGCTGAAATTTATGTTTTATCAAAAGAAGAAGGCGGACGTCATACTCCATTTTTCAATGGATATCGCCCACAATTTTATTTCCGTACTACTGATGTTACTGGTGTTATAGATTTACCAGAGGGTACAGAGATGGTAATGCCTGGAGATAGAATTACAATACAAGTTAACCTTATAGCACCTATTGCAATTGAAGATGGTACTCGTTTTGCTATTCGTGAAGGCGGACGAACTGTTG
>CAZSSR010000035.1:0-11992 GCA_964609605.1 uncultured Bacillaceae bacterium
ATTAAATAAATCAGAATAAGACATGTTAGTAATTCTTACTATCTCTCCAATATTTTTAGAAACTAAACTAATTTCCTCTGTAGAAAATTGAGAATTTTTAATAAGTAGGCTACCATTTTTATCTACATCAGCTACTTCTAATATAGTTCCATACGATGCTATAATTTCTTCAATAACATCTATGGTATGATTCATATTAGAATTTTCATTCAAAACAACTGACAATTCATATTCTAAATTATATAAATACTGTGATTGTACATTTGAATAATGGGTTTCAAAATATCTGAATATAAAAAAACTTAGAATTAAAAATAAAACAGCAACAAAAGCTATTATTGTAACCCATAGTTTACCTACAACGCTACGAAATAACACTCATTTATGCACCCCAAACTTATAGCCAACTCCCCAGACTGTGGTAATCATTTTTGCTGCTTTTGGTGAAATGTTATTAATTTTTTCTCTTAATCTCTTAATATGTGTATCTACAGTTCGAAGATCTCCAAAAAAAACATAATTCCATACATCCTTCAACAATTCCTCACGACTGAAAACTTTATCTGGAGAATTCACAAGATATAACAGTAACTCATACTCTTTTGGTGTTAAATTCACTTCTTGTCCATCTACCGTAACTCTATGGGCATCATTATCTATGATAAGATTATCAAACACAATAACATAATTAGATTTATTATTTTCAGTAGATAAGTATGCAGTGGCAGAAGCTCTTTTCAGGATCGCTTTTACACGATAAATCACTTCTCTTGGACTAAATGGTTTAACCACATAGTCATCAGCGCCAACTTCAAAACCCTGAACCCTATTTATTTCTTCCCCTTTTGCTGTAAGCATAATTATCGGTGTTGATTTTACTTCTCTAATTTTTTCACATACCTTTATTCCATCTATTTCAGGTAACATCAAATCAAGAAGTATTAAATCATAATTATTATTTAATGCTTTTTCCAAAGCCGAAATACCATCACCAGCTTCATCTATAGTAAACCCTTCACGCTCTAAATACATTTTTAACAGTCTTCGTATTCTACTTTCGTCATCAACAATTAATATATGATAATTATTTAACGTATTCACTAGTTCACCTCATATACAATAATTATTATTTAAATACTTTTTAATCTTATAACTTCTTTTTTTGATAAAAAACGATAATTACCACTTTCTACACCCTCTATTGTTAAAAAACCATAACTTATTCTTTTTAAATTTTCAACTTCATAATTAATAGCTTCAAACATTCTTCTTACCTGACGATTTCTCCCTTCATGAATAGTTACATTTATTTTGGTTCTATTATTTGATAATTTAGAAATTAACGTTATTTTTGCAGGTGACGTTAATCCGTCATTTAATAATATTCCATTTCTCAATTTATTCAGTTCTTCTTTCTTAGGCACGCCTTTAATTATTACCTCATAAACCTTTTCAACTCCGTATTTTGGGTGCATTAGATGATTTGCTAAATCACCATCATTTGTAAGTAATAATAATCCTTCCGAATCATAATCCAATCTACCTACTGGATATACACGTTCATTTATATTAATAAAATCAATAACTTTTTTTCTTTTATATGGATCGCTCATACTCGTTATAACCTTATTTGGTTTATTAAATAAGATTATTATTCTCTCTTTATCAATAAAAAGTTGTTCCCCATTAACCCGAATATCATCTTTATCAGGATCGCTTTTCACGCCTAATTCTTTAATAACTTCTCCATTCACAGTAACTTTCCCTTCTAATATTAACTGTTCAGCTTTTCGTCTAGAAGTAATTCCAGCTTGTGATATAATTTTTTGAAGTCTTTCCAGAACTGTCACCCACTTTTTTTATCATAAATAGAGTTTACCATAAAATAGCTAAGCAAACCAACCAACATGCTAAGCTATTCTCAGCTATATTTTCCGCTCAAACAAAGAAAAATCATCTTCTTCTGAAATTTCTATCTGTTCAACTAACGGTGGCAATTCCTTCAAGTTCTTTAAACCAAAATAGTCCAAGAAGTCCTTCGTTGTACCATAAATTATTGGTCTCCCTATTGCATCTAACCTTCCATTCTCTTTTATTAATTCCTTGCTTAATAAAGTTTTTATAGCTCTCTCAGATTGTACACCTCTTATTTCTTCAATATCAGCTTTTGTAACTGGTTGCTTATATGCAATAATCCCTAATGTTTCCAAAGAAGCTTGTGATAAGGTTGAATTATTAGGTGAGTAAACTAACTTTTCAAAATATTTTGCATGTTCAGGTAATGTGGCTAGTTGATACGAATCAGCTGTTTGAATAATTTGAAAACCTCTTAATTCTCTTTTGCAATCACTCACCATATCATCGATTATATCATTAATTGTTTCTACATCTAATTCAATAATTTCAGCCATTTGTTCAACACTTAATCCGTCTTCTCCAACCGCGAATAACAAACCTTCAATAATACATTTTATTTTATTGTAATCCAATATGATTCTCTCCTTGATTTGAATTATAACGAATTATTATATCTTCAAAATTCTTATCTTGAACACAAAAAATAATATTTAGTTTCATTAGTTCTAATAATCCTAAAAAAGTTAATACTATATGTAATCTGCTCGAATTAAAATTAAATAAGCTAGAAAAATAAATCGAGTTCCCATTATCTTTTAGTAATTGTATAATGTTCGTGATTTTATCATTCACAGAAATATCTTCACGTTCAATTGTTGATAATGGCTCATTGTATGAATGTTTAATTAAGACCTTTTCAAAAGCATTGATCAGCTGATAAATGTTTATATCATGAACTGGGTTTTCTTTTTCTCTGGTAAAATACGGTGAAAAATCAATAGGTTCCCGCGTATAAATAAGACTTCTTTCAATCTCTAAATCCCTTAATCTATCAGATAGATATTTATATTTTTTATATTCTAATAATTTATTAATTAATTCCTGTCTAGGGTCATTGTCATCTGTATCCAATATTGATAAATCGATATCAGGATGAACCGGCAATAACATCTTGCTTTTTATATATAATAATGTAGCTGCCATTACCAAAAAATCACTGATATCATCAAGCTCTAATAACTGCATCGTTCGAAGATACTGCTCAGTTATTATTGCTATTTCTATATCATATATATCCATTTCTTCCTTCTCAATCAGATGAAGAAGCAAATCTAATGGACCTTCAAATTTATCTAACTTTATTTCGTAAGACATTTGCATTACCTGCCTTATTTCTGAGAATACAGATTTTATCCAAGTTTATTTTTATTTTCATCTTTAATTCGTTTTGGAATAAAATCGTTTTGAATTAAATCTTCATAAGTTTCTCTTTCAACTATTATATCCGCTTGACCATTGTTAACTAATACAATTGGTGGACGTGGAACTCTATTATAATTACTAGCCATCGAATAATTGTAAGCACCAGTACTTAAAACAGCAAGAATATCACCAGACTCTGGACTATTAAGTTTAATATCTCTAATTATTATATCACTGGATTCACAGGCTCTACCAGCAACTGTTACAATCTCAACCTTATCAGTTTCACCATTCATCTTGTTAGCAATATATGCATCATACTTAGCTTGATATAAAGCTGGCCTAGGATTATCCATCATTCCCCCATCGATTGAAATGTATTTACGTATTTGTGGTATATCTTTAATTGAACCAATCTTATATAAAGTAGTACCAGCCTCACCAATTATACTACGTCCAGGTTCTATCCATATTTCAGGTAATTTTAAACCATTGTTATTAAAATGTCTTTTCGCAGATTCTACTAATGAACTAACATACTGCTCTGCCGCTAAAGGTTTATCTTCACTCGTATATGTAATCCCAAACCCACCACCAGTATTAAGTACAGGTAGATTTATTTTAAATTTTGTGTATACTGTTTTATAAAGCTCAGCAACTCTTTCTATAGCTATATCGAATCCTGTCATATCAAATATCTGAGACCCAATATGAAAATGAAACCCAATAAGTTCAATCCATTTAGAACTAATTACTTTTTCTGTTGCATAAAGAGCTGGTTCCGTTAAATTAAAACCAAATTTTGAATCCTCTTGACCTGTTTGAATATACTCGTGTGTATGTACCTCAATACCTGGTGTAATACGCAATAAAGCTTTTATTTTTTTTTGCTTTTTTGCACATATTACATTTATTTGTTCTATTTCATGCAAATTATCTATTACAAATGCACCAATATTAGCATCAACAGCCATTTCGATCTCTTCATATGATTTGTTATTTCCATGGAAATGTATCCTATTAGCAGGAAAACCCGACTTTAATGAAGTATACAACTCGCCACCAGAAACAACCTCCAGAGCTAATCCTTCTAACTCTGCAATACAACATAGCGACATTGTACATAGTGCTTTATTAGCATATGCAACTTGAAATGGAATATTATAAGCTTTAAATGCATTTGTAAATTCTTTCATTTTTCTTCTAATTTCAAATTCATCCAAAACATATAATGGAGTACCATATTTTTTTGCTAATTCAACAGTATCAATTCCACCTATCTCTAAATGATTTTTATTATTAATTCGACTAGTGCCTCTTAAGTTCAAATTAGTTTCCCCCATTTATATTCAATATACATTATACAAAATCTCATTAAATTCTAAAATTTAAATATAAAATTAAAATTATATGCGAATATAACATATAAAACAACTTTTTTCAAGTTTATCTAATGTTTACTTTAATTATAAGAGCAAATTATTTAATATTATTGTTAAGTTTTAATACTTTTTTATACCATCCTTCGTAACTATTCCAAGAATTAATTTTCTTTTTTTTGGCTCTTTTTTAGATAATATGTAGGCATTCAGTACGGTATCTTCAACATCCAACAAATTTTTTTCATTATTTACGTGTAATGTTGCAATTAAATCACCAACTTCAACGTAATCTCCAACCTTCTTCCTAAGTTCAATACCTACTGCTAAATCGATAATTGATTCTTTTGTCTCCCTACCAGCACCTAATAGCATAGCAGCAACGCCTATTTTTTCAGTATTAATTTTATTAATATACCCATTTTTATTGCATAAAACTTCAACTTTTCTTTTGGCTTTTGGAAGCAAATCAGGATTATTTATTATATCTTGATTCCCTCCTTGAGCCTTAACAAATTTTTTAAATGTATTAATCGCTTCACCTGATTCAATAATTTTTTTTAATAATTGATATCCTTCTTCAACTGTTTTTACTTTTTCGCCTAATAAGAGCATATGTGAACCAAGTACTAAGCATAACTCTTCAAGGTCCTTAGGACCATTCCCCTTTAATGTATCAATTGCCTCTTGAACTTCTAAAGCATTGCCTATAGCAAATCCTAATGGCTGATCCATATCGCTAACCACAGCAATAGTACTTCTATTAGTTATAACTCCAATACTTACCATTAGCTCAGCCAACTCAAATGCTTTTTCAGGAGTTTTCATAAAAGCTCCATCCCCAGTTTTTACATCTAAAACAATACCATCTGCACCAGCAGCGATTTTTTTGCTCATAATTGAACTTGCTATTAATGGGATTGAATCAACAGTTGCTGTTACATCTCTTAAAGAATATAGTTTTTTGTCTGCTGGAGTTAAATTTGCAGTCTGTCCAATAACTGCTAATTTAATTTCATTAACCTGTTCAATAAATTCTTTATTACTTATTTCAACATGAAATCCTTCTATTGATTCCAATTTATCGATTGTCCCACCTGTATGGCCCAAACCACGCCCAGACATTTTTGCAACAGGAACACCTGCCGTAGCTACTAATGGACCAAGAACTAATGTAGTTGTATCCCCCACTCCACCTGTGCTATGTTTATCCACTTTCTTACCCATAATAGAAGATAAGTCAATTTGATCACCCGATTGTACAATTGCCATTGTTAAATCTGCAGTTTCCCTATCATTCATTCCTTGGAAAAAAACAGCCATTGTAAATGCTGACATCTGGTAATCTGGTATTCTGTTTTTACTATATCCATCAATAATATAGTAAATTTCCTCAGTGGTTAAATTAAAACCTTCACGTTTTTTATGAATTAAATCAACCATTCTCATAAAATCACCTCTATTTAATCTCCAGATAGCTCATTTAAAAAGCTTTTCCCATACTTTGGCATATTTATGTTGAAATTATCGGCAATAGTCGCACCAACATCTGCGAATGTATCTCTTATTCCTAAATCTATTCCAGTTCTTATCGATTTACTATATATTAATAAAGGAACATACTCTCTTGTATGATCAGTCCCTGCATATGTTGGATCATTCCCATGGTCTGCAGTAAGAATTAATAAGTCCTCTTCACCAATTTCATTCATAATCTCCAATAACCTTGTATCAAATTCCTCAATTGCATTCCCATATCCGATAGAATCTCTTCTATGTCCATAAAGCATATCAAAATCAACTAAATTTAAAAAAATTAATCCTTCAAAATCATGCTTTAGTTCTTCAATCAGTTTATTAACTCCATCCATATTTGAGCTTGTTTTCACTTTCTTACTAACACCCTCATTAGCAAATATATCTGAAATTTTGCCAATTGCAATCGATTCATAACTGTTTTCAACCAAATAATTCATAACTGTTTTTACTGGTGGCTTTACTGTGTAATCCTTCCTATTCGATGTTCTTTTAAATGATCCAGGTTTGCCAACAAATGGCCTTGCAATAACCCGTCCCACGCCATACTCTTTAACCGATGTTAATTCCCTAGCAATTTCACATATCCTATATAATTCATCAAGTGACACTACTTCTTCATGAGCAGCAATTTGAAATACACTATCTGCTGATGTATATACTATAATATCACCTTTACGGATGTGCTGCTCTCCGTATTCGTTAATAATATCAATCCCAGATGCCGCTTTATTTCCAATAACTTTTCTATTAATTCTTTCTTCAAATGCTTCTATAAGTTTATTTGGAAATCCATTAGGAAAGGTATTAAATGGAGTATCAGTTTTTAATCCCATTATCTCCCAATGACCGGTCAGCGTATCCTTACCGAAAGACAATTCAGCCATCTTACCAAATGCTCCTATAGGATTTTCTTGTTTATCTTTAACATATATTGGATAAATATGACTTAATCCCAGGTTTTCCATATTTGGTATATCAAGCCCGTTTTTCTGCTCTGCAATATGTTTAAAAGTATTAGCACCTTCATCTCCATAAATATTTGCGTCTGGTAGTTCTCCTATTCCTAAACTATCTAATATTACTAAAACAATCCTTCGATATTTCATAATTAACTCCTTTCATTTATCTAATCTATCATTATTAAAAAGCATTTAGTTGACAGACGTCGGACTTCTATAAATAAAAAATAAAAACTTGCTCCTTTAGGCCCTTGGATGAGCTTTACTATAAACCTCTCTTAATCTAGCCTTAGTTAAATGAGTATATATTTGAGTAGTAGAAATATCAGCATGCCCTAATAACTCCTGAACTGACCGTAAATCAGCACCATTTTCTAATAAGTGAGTTGCAAATGAATGTCTTAATGTATGAGGTGTAATTACAAAATCTAGAGACATTATTGTAGTGTATTTCTTTAATATCCCCCAAAATCCCTGACGCGTCATCTGAATACCTCTTTGATTTATAAATAATGCATTATTAGAACCCTGCTTTTTAAGAAATGGATAACTTTTATCAAGATAGAGCGTAATACTCTCCTTTGCCTTACTGCCTATAGGTATTATCCTCTCCTTTGATCCCTTGCCTAAACATTTTATCAGTCCCATATATATATTTACATCCTCAACATTTAAAGAAACTAATTCTGTAACCCTAACACCAGTAGCATATAATAATTCTAACATAGCTTTATCTCTCATCCCAACAATTGTTCCAAGGTTAGGAAGACTTAACAAATAGTCAACCTGTTTAATTGTTAAAATCTTTGGTAAGCGTTTATCTAATTTAGGCGATTCTAAATTGCGAGATGGATCTTTATCAATATATCGATCATGTAATAAGTACTGATAAAGAGATCTTATTGACGCTAAGTTCCTCGAAATAGTTGTCGTAGCCTTACCCTCATTTTTCTGCTCAAGCAAATATCCAATAATATGTACACGATTAGTATTATTGAAAGAATTAATTTCATTTCTCCTAAGGAAGTTACAATACATTTTTAAATCATGTTCATAAGAAATTAATGTATTTTGAGCTAATCCTTTTTCAACCAACAAATAATGGAGAAACTGGTCTACTAAAACTTCCATTTAAAGCCACTTCTTTCTATGATTATATACTTTTCTATTTATGTAATAATATTACAAAAAAAATATCACTAATATTTTTATTTTTTGTGATATTTATCATTAATATTATTATTAATATTTAATTTTTGGCATTGATTACAAATACCTTGAAAAATTAATCGGTGATCAATAATCTCAAAACCATATTCCTTTTCAACCTTTTCCTCCATAAACCCTAACCAATCCTCATTTATCTCTTCAACTCTTCCACATTTTAAACAAATTAAATGGTGATGGTGATGAGTATCTTCTTCAGCGCTTATTTCATATCTAGTTACACTGTCTCCAAAGTGCAATTTTTGGATAATTTTTAATTCACTAAATAATTCTAATGTTCGATATACAGTTGCTAAACTTATTTCAGGAGATATTTCTCTAGTTAATAAATAAATATCCTCAGCATTTACATGATTATGCTCATTATCTAATAATACACTCAAGATAATTTCTCTTTGTGGAGTAAGCTTGTAATTATATGAATGAAGAGTTTTTTTAAATTTTTTTAACTTATCATTCATAAATCTCACCTCCATATGAATAAATTATAATTTACTTAACGAATAAAAGTCAATTTTAATATTTAATAATCAATGTTATTTTTTTAAATAATATAATGCTATAAGTGTTTTTGAATCCATAATTTCCCCTCTAATTATTAACCCATCTATCTCAGCTAATGATAATTCAATCATCTCAACAAATTCATCATCATCGGGATTAGAAACACCTTTTTGCAACCCCTCGGCCTTATATATATGTATGATTTCATTAGCGAAGCCTGGACTAGTATATATTCGTGAAATTTTTTTCATTGACGTAGCAATATAACCTGTTTCTTCCTTTAATTCCCTAAAAGCACAATCAAGCGGGTCCTCATTTTTTTCTAATTTACCAGCAGGTATTTCTATTGTTATTCTGTTAACTGCTCTGCGAAACTGTCTTATTAAAATGACTTTTTTATCAGTAGTAACAGCTAAAATAGCCACCGCCCCAGGATGACGAACAATTTCTCTCTCTGCAAGTTTACCATTGGGCAATTCTACATTATCAATATCTAAATGAAGAACTTTACCTCTAAAAACAGATTTTGTTGAAATAAATTTTTCAATTAATTCATTTGCCATTTCTTCTAACAACCTTCCTTTAAAAAATAATCTAACTAATAAACTTATTTAGTATTATACCAAAAAACAAGACTCCTTGAAGAAGGAGTCTTGTTAATAAATAAAAATTATTATTAATCATCTAAAGTAGATAAATCACCAGTTGGAAGGTTAAGCTCCCAAGCCTTTAAAACTCTTCTCATAATTTTTCCGCTTCTTGTCTTTGGTAATTTATCTTTAAATTCTATTTCACGTGGCGCTGCATGAGCAGCTAATCCATTCTTAACGAAAACACGAATTTCCTCTTTTAGTTCATCAGACGGCTCGTAACCATGTTTTAACGCTATAAATGCTTTAATTATTTCTCCACGTAGTGGGTCTGGCTTACCAATTACACCAGCTTCAGCAACTGCTGGGTGTTCAAGTAGCTTGCTTTCAACTTCGAAAGGTCCCACTCTTTCCCCTGCAGTCATTATAACGTCATCCACTCTTCCCTGAAACCAGAAATAACCATCCTCATCCATATATGATGAATCACCAGACACGTACCACCCCTTAATAAAATATGATTCAAATCTATCTGGGTTTTTCCAAATACCTCTCATCATTGAAGGCCAACCTCTTTTTATTGCAAGATTACCCATAGTCAAAGGAGGTACTATATTTCCATCGTCATCAATAATAGCAGCTTCTATCCCTGGTAATGGTTTTCCCATGGATCCAGGTCTTATATCCATACAAGGATAGTTAGAAATAAGCTGAGCTCCAGTTTCTGTCATCCACCAATTATCATGTATTCGAAGATTAAATACTTCCATTCCCCAACGTATAACTTCTGGATTTAAGGGTTCTCCAACACTCAATATATGTCTTAATGATGATAAATCATATTTTTTAAGAATATCTTCGTCTGCTCCCATTAACATTCTAAAAGCAGTAGGAGCACTGTACCAAATAGTTACACCATATTCCTGAATAGCTTCATACCATATTTCTGGTTTGAAACGTCCACCTACTATTAAACTTGTCATACCATGAAGCCAAGGTGCAAAAATACCATATGATGTTCCTGTAACCCATCCTGGGTCAGCAGTACACCAGTATATGTCATCTTCTTTAAAATCTAATATCCATTTACCAGTTTGATAGTGTTGAATCATTGCATTATGCACATGCAAAACACCTTTTGGCTTACCAGTTGAACCGGAAGTATAATGTAACAGTAATCCATCTTCACGATCAACCCAAACTATTTCAAATTCATCACTAGCTGTTTTCATATGTTTTCTAAAATCTACAAATTTGCTGGTCTCTTCAATATTTTCACCAACTAATATAATAGTTTTTAAATCTGGTAAAGCATTAACTGGTATGCGTTTTAATAATTCTGGAGTTGTTATTAATACCTTAGCTTCACTATCTAACAATCTATCTTTAACTGCATCCTCCATAAAAGCCTCGAATAAAGGACCTACTACGGCACCTAATTTAATAGCACCTAGAAGGGAAATATATAACTCTGGAGAACGTGGCATAAAGATAAATACCCTATCACCTTTGATAATATTAGCTGTTTCTTTAAGAACATTCGCGGCTTTATTCGTTAATTCTTTCATCTCATTAAAGGTAAATTGTTCCTTTAAATCTCCATTTTTATAATATAAAGCAATCTTGTCCTTCTTCTCTGTTTCTGCATGACGATCGATTACTTCATATGCCATATTTACCTTTCCAGTAGTATACCAAGAAAAGTTTTTCTCAACCTCTTTCCAATCCATCGTCTTACATGCTTCATCATAGTCTTTTAAATTGTGGTTTCCCTTCACAGACGCTAATACATTCATTCGTTTCTTCCCCCTCCATTTTTTATAATCAAATTTAATTATACAAGAAAAAAACTAATTATTCAAATATTTTGAATATTCAAAATATATTTCTTATTAGGTTATAAACTAATTTTACCCATTAACCATGTATTTGTCTATTATCTACTGCAAGTGCTGCTTCCATTATAGCCTCAGTTAAAGTTGGATGAGGATGAATTGTTTTTGCAATATCACTTGCTGTCGCATTTAAAATCTTCGCAATTCCAATTTCGGTTATCATATCTGTTACATGAGGACCCATCATATGAACACCTAGTATTGTATTATCTTTAATATCCGTAACTATTTTCACAAATCCATCTACTTCTCCATAGACTAAAGCCTTCCCAATACCCCTAAATGAAAATTTACCTACTTTCACTTCGTACCCATTTTCTATTGCTTCAGCTTCAGACAACCCCATGCTAGCAACTTCTGGAAATGTGAATGTACATCTTGGAATAGATAGATAATCAATTTTACATACATCTTTTCCAGCAATATGTTCAACAGCAATAATCCCCTCAGTGGAAGCCACATGTGCCAATTGTAATCCACCTATACAATCACCTATTGCATAGATATTTTTATCATCAGTTTGATAATATTCATTAACCTTAATTTCTCCATGTTCAACTTTGATTGATGAATTCTCTATACCAATATCACTAATGACCGCTTCTCTTCCAACAGATACT
>CAZSSR010000036.1:0-1172 GCA_964609605.1 uncultured Bacillaceae bacterium
ATGAAGAAAGGTAACTCCCATAAGCCGCAAGTTGTAAACTACATATGCTCTGCACCTTTTCTTCGTAATAACAGTCTTATTTAAATATTCCTTTTAGAACAAACAATGCATTAGCGGGTCTCTCGGCTATTCTTCTAGAAAAGTAAGGGTACCAATGTTGTCCATATGGGGTATATATACGAACATTATAACCTTCTTTCAATAAATCTCTTTGTAAACCATTACTAATCCCGTAAAGCATTTGAAATTCGAATAAATCCTTTGAAATGTTATTTTTATCTACAAAAGATTTTATTTTCTCAATGATTTTCTCATCATGACTTGCAATGGCTGTGTAATGGCCATTTAGTATATGCAATTCAACAATTTTAATAAAATTGTCATCAACATCTTTCTTTATTGGGAAAGCTATCTCTTTTGCCTCTTTATATGCTCCTTTTACAATACGTAAATTAGTGTTTAAATTACCAAGTTCTATTACGTCTTTCTCAGTTCTAAATAAGTAAGATTGAAGGGCAAGCCCAACATGTTTATTGCCATATTCAAGTTGTGCTTTTTTAAAGATATCAATAGTTATTTGTACAACTGAAGCGTCTTCAATATCAATTCTAGTAAAATTATTGTATTTTTTCGCTGTGCTAACAATTCTACTTACATTGTCGTAGCATAAATCCGAATCTATTAGTAATCCTAATTGTGTAAGTTTTACGGATACATTTGAATTTAATTTATATTCTTCAATAATGTCGAATATTCTTATCGCTTCATTAGTTGCTTCAATTGCTTCTTCTTTAGTGTTAACACTTTCACCTACATGATCTAATGTAACTATAAACCCTTCCAAATTTAATTTTTTTACTACATCAATAGATTGGATTAAATTTTCACCAGCTATAAATTTTTTTGCTCCTAAATTTAAACCGTATTTTGTAACAAAACTGGTTACGAGTTTATTTGAGGATAATCCTAATACAATGGTACGTCCGACATTATTAAATTTCATCGCAATCTACCTCACTTTATAATATAAGAAATAATAATTTATAATTATATCATATGAATATAATAACGAGGTAAAAAAATATTTTCGGAAGTCCTGTAGGCCGTTAATATTTATAAGAGGTTTAAATTTCTTTTGTAATAGGATAAAATGGAGAGGATAAATTAATTAA
>CAZSSR010000036.1:1182-11969 GCA_964609605.1 uncultured Bacillaceae bacterium
AATACACTAGGGAGGGTTTCAGATGATTAAGGATTATAGACCAGAACCATTTACAGATTTTACAAATAAAGAAAATTATGCTGCTTTTAAGGCAGCGCTTAAATTGGTGAAATCTCAATTTGATAAAGAATATCCAATAATAATTAATGGTGAGAAAATTTATACGGAAAGAAAAATAGTTTCTTATAATCCTGCTACTAAAGAAGAAATAGTAGGTACAGTCTCAAAAGCTGATATGGACCTTGCTGATAAAGCTGTACAAGAGGCTACTATAAAATTTGAAGAATGGAAGAAATGGCCAGCCGATGCTCGTGCAAGATTATTGTTTAAAGCAGCAGCTATACTTCGTAGAAGGAAACATGAATTTTCTGCAACGATGGTTTATGAAGCAGGGAAAAGTTGGGCAGAAGCTGATGGTGATACTGCAGAAGCGATTGACTTTATAGAATTTTATGGACGAGAAATGATAAGGTTAAGTGGATCACAAACTTTGACATCTTTAGACGGAGAGACTAATGATCTTTACTATACACCACTTGGAGTGGGACTTATTATACCACCATGGAATTTTCCAACAGCTATAATGGTTGGCATGACAATTGCGGCTGTAGTTGCAGGTAATACAGTAGTTTTAAAACCTGCTAGTGCAACTCCAGTAGTAGCTGCTAAGTTTATGGAGGTTATGGAGGAAGCTGGTATGCCAGATGGTGTTATTAACTTTGTTCCTGGTAGTGGTGGAGAAGTCGGCGATTATTTAGTGGAACACCCACTGATAAGATTTATAACATTTACCGGTTCAAAAGAGGTAGGACTACGCGTTACACAAAAAGCTGCTACCCTAAGCAAGGGACAAAAGTGGATAAAAAGAGTTGTTACTGAAATGGGTGGGAAAGATGCTATCTTAGTAGATAAAGATGCGGATTTAGAATTAGCAGCTAGTGGAATTGTAGCTTCAGCATTTGGTTTTCAAGGTCAAAAATGCTCAGCTTGTTCACGTGCTATAATTCATCAAGATATTTACAATCAATTATTAGATATAATAATAGAGAAAGCAAAAGAGCTTTCTGCAGGTGAAACTGAGTCTTATAAATATAATTTTGGGCCAGTAATCGATAATGATGCATTTAATAAGATTAATAGGTATATTGAAATTGGTAAAAAAGAAGGAAGATTGGTATTAGGTGGTAACAGTGATGATTCTACTGGTTATTATATAGACCCTACAATTATTGCTGATATTGCACCCGATTCAATTATTGCGCAAGAGGAAATATTCGGACCAGTTTTAGCTGTTATTAAGGCAAATGATTTAGATGATGGTATTAATATCTTTAATGATACTGATTATGGATTGACGGGTTCCTTATATGCAAGAAGTAGAGAAGCCATTGAAAGAGGCCGTGCAGAGATGCATGTTGGTAACTTATATTTTAATAGAAAGTCTACTGGTGCTATTGTAGGTGCTCATCCTTTTGGAGGCTTTAACTTATCAGGTACAGATTCAAAAGCGGGCGGGCAAGATTATCTTCAGTTATTTATGCAGCTTAAGGCGATTTCCGAAACCTTATAATAGTTTAGAGAAAATATTTTTAGAGGTTGAGGTAGAGATACAAAAAAGCCTGTCATATTTACAAGCGTTATTGCTTGGTATGACAGACTTTTTTTTATTAATTATTACTTGATATTTTTTAATATTAAGATAATTTCACTAGCTGACATTGGTTTATAAAAATAATAGCCTTGAATTATGTCGCAAGAATTATCTTTTAAATAATTAAATTGTTCTTTCGTTTCAACCCCTTCAGCAAAAACTTTAACCTCTAAATTTTCTGCAATTTGAATAATGCTTTTTATAATTGCTCTATCTTTTTGCGATTTAGAAGTTATCCCACTCACAAATTCAATATCTATTTTTAATATGTCAATCGGGAATGTTTTAAGTCTGTTAAGAGAGGAGTGACCAGTTCCAAAATCATCTATGGATATTAAAACACCAAGGTCTTTTATCTCCTGTATTCGAGCTACAAAGTAAGG
The DNA here is from genome assembly GCA_964609605.1 of uncultured Bacillaceae bacterium. GTDB lineage: Bacteria > Bacillota > Bacilli > Tepidibacillales > Tepidibacillaceae > CAZSSR01. The sequence goes on from CAZSSR010000036.1 coordinate 3,217, forward strand.
TTCTTCATTAAAAGCTATGCTTTCCGTAATTTCAATCTGTAAATTTTCTGCTTCAATTTCATATTTATCTAGTAAATTTCCAATCTTATTTACAATATTTGGGTCTCTTAACTGTATTAATGATAAGTTAACAGAGATGCAAAGATCTTTATTAGAAATACTTTGAAACATTTTAAGCTGCTTGCAAGCAGTTTCCAACACCCATAGTCCTATTTGGTTAATTAATCCTGTTTGTTCCGCTATAGGTATGAAAATATTCGGGGAGATCATTCCATATTCTTCATTGTCCCAACGCAAAAGTGCTTCAAATCCACAAATTTCCTTCGATTCAACTTTTATCTGTGGTTGGTAGTGAAGAAATAATTCCTTTTTTTCGAGTGCTCTATATAAACTATTCTTCAATTTTAGTTTTTTGACGATATCTTCTTTTATATCTGAGGTACAATATACACATTGTTCTTCTCCATTATTTTTCGCAGAATACATTGCTATATCAGCGTTCTTTATTAATGACTCTGAATCCTCTCCGTCAATAGGGTATATGGATACGCCGATACTGGCTGAAACAAAATATTCATCATTATTTAATGATATTGGTTTTTTTAAAATATTAATAATTCTATTAGATGTATTATAAAGGTCATCAATTTTATCTATGTTAGTAATCATAATAATGAATTCATCTCCACCAAATCTTGCAATAGTATCTTGGTCTCTTAAACATGAGGATATCTGATTTCCAAAATGCTTAAGTACAATATCCCCGCACGAATGTCCTAAAGTATCATTGATTGATTTAAAAGAGTTGAAATCAAGAAACATTACACCTATTAGCGAAGCGTTTCTTTTTGCTATAAGTATTGATTTATCTAAACGATTCATAAAGAGGTCTCTATTTGGAAGGCCAGTCAGTGAATCATAATAAGCCATTTTATAAAGTTTTTTTTCAGATTCTTCTAGACTAATCTTTTGATCATTAATTCTATCTATATATGCACTTGCTTTGTTTTTATAGGTTTTTATTAGAAAGACTAAAATCAGTACAATTATATAAGATATAATTCCTGGTAACCATTCTGTAGACTTACTAAAAAACAAAATACCAGCTGAGATTAATAAATTTGTTGTATTCATTAAAACAGATGCTATATATCCTGATTTGTTTTCTTTTATTACCAGATAAATTGAAATTAACATCTGTAATTGGACTATAATTCCTTTGTAAGTAGTTATATCGAAATAAATCGATCCAATATTTTTGTTTTCTGTTGATAAGAAAAGCAGAAAAAAAGAAATCATTACATATAGATTAACACTGATAATTATATTCATGTAGCTGGATTTATCACCGATAGGGTCTACTATTTCGAAATTCTCTTTTTTTAGTACATGAAATATAGCGAGGATTGGTATTAGCATAATAACTGGTGCCATTTGAGGTAATTTAGAAAAAATTCCGCTCAAGAATACATCTGTTAAAGATCCAAGGATTAGAGCAACTATTATAGATGCAAAAATTGCGAGCGATTGTTTCTTTATTTGGGGGTCCGCAGATCGTTTCCCCCATCGAAAGACAATTATTAAACCTATTAGTGTATAGCTAATGTAGTAGACATAAAAGATTATATCCCAAATGTTGTTTTCGGCAACGTTTACCCAACCAAAATCAGTTTGATAAAGTTGATAAGGTGAAGAATTAATATTGTTTGGTATTGCAAACATGAATATTGTAATTAAAGCAGGTGTGTAAAGAATTATATATGACCACCATTTTTTAAGTATTGCAGAGCGGCCGGTTATTATCAATATAAAGTGAAGAAGAATGGCATAGGCTGTACCCCAACCGATTGCAGAAAAACGGCGCCAGAATTCACATGTTGAAACATTTGTTGCTATGGTTGCTAATGCAAGTCCAAAAGACCATAAAATAATAGAAACTATCAAAGCAAAAAAAACTTGATTGACAGAGGCTTTATAATTATTTTGTAAAACAAGTATACCGCTAGATAGCAAAACAAAACATACAGAAATGAATAGTATAGAGAACATCGATGCGTTAAGCATTGTCAAAACTCCTATCTATTATAAACTTGTCGCATTTGAAGAAATTAATATTTTTAAATTTTCTGCATCCAGGATTATTATCTGGAGTTGAGTGATTACAAATTATACATATTATAACATAGGAAATGATTATAAAAATGTAATTATTAAGAATTTTATTAAATTATATTGTTATTTTTACATTTAGATTAATCTGAAGTCTTAGATTATTTGATCGAAGTCTTCTTTATAAATAGAAGTTTTATGTATATAATTAATGAAGATATAATCTTGCTGGAGTTTTTTATTACATAGAGGAAGGAATATTGATAATATGAAGATTGGTATAATTGGAGCAATGGAAGAAGAGGTTATGATAATTAAGGAAAAGATAAGTAATCGGAAAGATAATATAATAGCAGGTTGTGAATTTTATATTGGAAATCTTGATAATCTTGAAGTCGTATTGCTAAAATCTGGCATTGGCAAAGTTAATGCAGCAATAGGAACAACATTGCTTATTCATATATATAAGCCAGATTATATAATTAATACGGGCTCTGCTGGCGGATTTAATGAAGAGTTAAGTGTTGGTGATATTGTTATATCAAAAGAATTACGTTACCATGATGTAGATGCAACAGTTTTCGGTTATGAATATGGGCAGGTTCCTGGTATGCCTTCGTTTTATGTGCCTGATTCTATGCTTGTAGAGCTTGCTAAGAGTTGTGCTGATAAGATAGATGTTAACGTTGTGGAAGGTCTTATTACTTCTAGTGATTCGTTTATGAGTGATATAGATAAAGTAAATGAGGTAAAAAATCTCTTTCCGAGCGTCCATGCTGCGGAAATGGAATCGACTGCAATTGCACAGGTATGTTCGCAATTTAAAGTGCCCTTTGTTATTATTCGTTCATTATCAGATATTGCAGGTAGTGATGCAAAAGTATCTTATGATGAATATTTAGAACGAGCTTCATTAAATTCTGCAGAGCTTGTACTATTAATGTTAAAGGAGATTAAAAAAAATGAACAAAAAAATGAATGTTGAGAGCTTTAATTTAGATCATACAAAGGTTAAAGCACCTTATATTCGTCTAGTTAGTGTTATTAAAGGTGAATGTGGAGATGTAATAAATAAATATGATATACGTTTTTGTCAACCAAATAAAGAATATATCGAAATGTCAGCATTACATGCATTGGAGCATTTATTAGCTGAGAATATAAGAAATTATTTAGATAAGGTAATAGATATTAGTCCAATGGGATGTCAAACAGGTTTTTATTTAACTGTTTTGAATCTTACTGATGAAAACAAGGTTTTTGAAGCGATTGAAAAAACTTTGCAAGATGTTCTAAAGGCAAATGAAATACCTGCAGCGAATGAAATACAATGTGGAAATGCAGCAAGTCATAGTTTAGAAGGTGCAAAGAAATATGCTGAAAAAATGTTAGATAAGAAGGATGAATGGAAAGAAATTTTTTGATATTATTATGTACTTTATCAAATAGTGCTTTTGTGTTATTATCTTTTTCATATAGTTAAGGATATAAAGGTAAAAAATATAAGAATACAATTTTTTGAATACTTTTATAGTACTATTATTTTTAATTTAGGGGGTGGCGGTAGTGGATATTTCAAAAAAAGAAGTTGAATATGTTGCGAATCTTGGAAGATTGAATTTATTAGAAAATGAGTTAGATACCTATACAGAGCAACTTAATTCAATATTACATCTTGTGGAAAAATTGAACGAGATAGATACAAGTAATGTAAAGCCAACAAGCCATGCATTAGATATTACAAATGCTTTTAGGGAAGATAAAGTTCACGAATCAATTTCAAATGAAAAGGCATTATTAAATGCTCCTGATTCTATGGATGGACAGTTCAAAGTTCCTGCAATAATTGAATAAGAGAGGGGGAATAAAGTTGTCATTATTTGATTTAAATATTACAGATATACATAATAAATTGAAAAATAAAGAATTAAAGGTTACTGATTTAGTAAACGAATCATTTAAAAGAATAGATGAAGTAGAGGATAATGTACAAGCTTTTATATCTATACATAAAGATAAAGCAATTACTAGAGCAAGAGAGATAGATGATGATATTGCTAAATCTGAGGAGATGGGAATTCTTGCTGGGTTACCTGCGGGAATTAAGGACAATATAGTTACAGAAGGAATCATTACTACATGTGGAAGCAAGATATTAGAGAATTATAATCCTATTTATAGTTCTTCTGTATACAAGAGGGTTCTAGCAAGTCAATCTATCATGATAGGGAAAACTAATATGGATGAATTTGCAATGGGGTCATCAACAGAGCATTCAGGATATCATCCTACATATAATCCTTGGAACTTAAATTACGTACCTGGTGGATCAAGTGGTGGTTCTGCAGCAGCAGTTGCAGCTAGAGAGGTATATTATGCATTAGGGTCAGATACTGGCGGTTCAATTCGTCAACCAGCATCTTTTACAGGAGTTGTTGGACTTAAACCAACATATGGTTTAATTTCACGATATGGCTTGGTTGCTTTTGCTTCCTCTTTAGATCAGATTGGACCAATCACAAAAAACGTTGAAGATTCAGCTTACGTATTACAAACAATTGCTGGTTATGATGAAATGGATTCTACTTCTGCAAAAGTAGAAATACCAAATTATATTTCCTCGCTGACTGGTGAAATTAAAGGAATGAAGATTGGGGTACCAAAAGAATATTTAAGTCAAGGGCTTGATCCACAGGTTAAAGATAAAATAATGGATAGCATAAAGATATTTGAAGGATTAGGGGCAATATGTGAAGAGGTCTCTTTACCCCATAGTGAGTATGCAGTTGCTACATATTATATAATTGCTCCAGCAGAAGCTTCGTCTAATTTAGCACGATTCGATGGAGTTCGCTATGGAGTTAGAACAGATTCTGCTGAGAATCTAATAGATATGTATAAAAAAACCCGAAGTGAAGGATTTGGCGACGAGGTAAAAAGACGAATAATGTTAGGAACTTACGCATTAAGCTCTGGTTATTATGATGCTTATTATCTTAAAGCTCAAAAAGTTCGGACATTAATTAAACAAGATTTTGAGAAAGTATTTGAAAAATATGATTTAATTTTAGGACCTACAGTTCCTTCAACAGCTTTTAAAATAGGGGAGAATATTAATAATCCTTTAACAATGTATATGAATGACGTTTTAACAGTACCAATTAACCTAGCAGGACTACCAGCAATTAGTATTCCTTGTGGGATGGTTGATGGATTACCGGTGGGACTTCAACTAGTGGGTAATTACTTCGATGAAAAAACTATATTACGTGCTAGTTACGCATTTGAAAAGAGCACTGAGCATCATAAATTAAAAGCAGAATTGGTGAGGGGGTAAGCAAATGGGATATGAGACAGTAATAGGATTAGAGGTTCATGCAGAATTATCTACAAAAACCAAAATTTTCTGTAATTGTTCTACAGAATTTGGTGCACCACCTAACACTCACACTTGCCCAGTATGTTTAGGTCACCCTGGAGTATTACCAGTTGCAAATAAGCAGGCAATTGAGTTTGCTATTAAAGCATCTTTAGCATTGAACTGTGAAATAAATAAAGAGACTAAATTTGATCGGAAAAACTATTTCTATCCGGATTTACCAAAAGCATACCAAATATCTCAATTTGATAAACCGGTAGGTAAGAATGGTTGGATTGATATTGAAGTTAATGGTGAGAATAAGAGAATACGGATAAATCGACTTCACTTAGAAGAAGATGCTGGGAAATTAACACATAGCGAGTACGGAGATGGAAGCTTAGTAGACTTTAATCGTGTTGGGGTACCTTTAATTGAAATTGTTTCGGAAGCTGATATGAGTTCTCCTGAAGAAGCAAGAACATATTTAGAAAAAATCAAGGCTATAATTCAATATACAGGTGTTTCAGATGTGAAGATGGAAGAGGGCTCATTAAGATGTGATGCTAATATTAGTCTTCGACCAATAGGACAAATGGAATTAGGTACAAAAAGGGAATTAAAAAATATGAATACCTTTAAAGGGGTTCAAAAAGCTTTAGAGTATGAAGAAGAAAGACAAGCGGAAGTTTTAGATTCAGGTGAAAAAATTATTCAAGAAACCTTGCGATGGAATGATGAAAAGGGAATATCCATTTCGATGAGAAGTAAAGAACAAGCACATGATTATCGATATTTTCCTGATCCAGATTTAGTAGATATGGTTATTGATCAGGAATGGATTGATCGTATTAAGGAAAATTTACCGGAATTACCTTATGAACGCAAAGTTAGATATATTAAGAACTATGATTTGTCTGATTATGATGCTGATGTTCTGACTTCATCTAAAGATATAGCAGATTTCTTTGAAAAATCGATAGAATTCACTACGGATTTCAAAGCAGTTGCAAACTGGATTATGGGAGATTTAATGAGGTATTTAAATACAGATAGTATAGATGTTAAAGATTGCAAGGTAACTCCTAATGCATTGGGAGAGATGGTAGAGTTAATAAATGTAGGGACAATAAGTGGAAAGATTGCTAAAACAGTTTTTAAAGAGATGGTAGAAACAGGCAAGGAACCTCATATAATAATAAAGGAACAAGGACTTGTTCAGATCTCTGATGAAGGAGAACTTGGTAAGATTGTTGAGCAGGTAATGGTGAACAATCCTCAATCCGTAGAAGATTTTAGAAATGGTAAACAACAGGCAATAGGATTCTTAGTTGGACAAGTAATGAAAGAAACCAAAGGGAAAGCAAATCCGCAGCTTGTAAACGATATTATTAAAGAAAAAATTAATTGATTAAATTACAATAGAGGGAAGTCATATGTGACTATCCTCTATTTTTTATTAGATACATAATAGTTTAAAATTTAGTATAATAAGGGAAAGATTATTAATGAATAGAGGGATTGAAATGAAACGAGCTCGCTTAATTTACAATCCGACGGCTGGAAGAGAAGAAATTAAAAAACAACTACCAGATATTCTGGAGATACTAGAATCTTATGATATAGAAACATCGTGTTATCAAACAAAAGGTGCTGGAGATGCAGCTAAAGCCGCAATAGATGCAGCCAACAGAGATTTTGATATTATTATTTCTGCTGGTGGTGATGGAACACTAAATAATATTATTAATGGATTGAGCGATTTAGAAAAGAGACCAAAGTTAGGAATAATATCTGCTGGGACAACGAATGATTTTGCAAGAGCATTAAAGATTCCAAAAGACTTTATAAAAGCAGCACATATTATCGGAGAACAAAACAGTAAAGCTATTGATGTAGGGATATATAATGATAAATATTTTATTAATATTGCGGGTGGGGGTTCTTTAACTGAAATAACATATGAAGTCCCAAGAATATATAAGACAATATTAGGTCAATTAGCATATTATTTGCGAGGTATAGAGAAGGTTGTTTTCTTAAAACCGATGGATGTAACAATAGAGGCTAACAATACTATTTACAAAGAAGAATCAATGCTCTTTTTGATTACTAATAGTAATTCCGTAGGCGGGTTTGAGAAGCTTTCACCAAATGGGGATATAAGTGACGGATTATTTGATGTAGTAATTGTAAAAAGGACTAATATAGCAGATTTTCTTCGTTTATTAACTTTAGCAACTAGAGGAGAACACTTAGATGATAAATATATTATTAGCTTTCAAACTGATGAACTAAAGGTGTATTCTAATAATAATGATGAAATTCAAATTAACTTAGATGGGGAATTAGGTGGAACGTTGCCAGGAGAATTTAAGGTTTTAAAACATCACATAGAAATATTCATAAAAGAATAAAAGGAAGGTAAGGAATTAATATGGAAGTAAAACAACCTGTAGCTAAGAATCAATACATAGAAATGTTAATTATAGATCTCGGTCATGAAGGGCAAGGCATAGGAAAATATGAGGGATACACAATTTTTGTTCCTAACGTGCTTCCAGGTGATTTAATAAAAGTTAAAGTTGTTAAAGTAAATAAAAACTTTGGTTTCGGACGCTTGATAGAATTTATAGAAGAAAGTCCAAATCGGATAAAACCAAAATGTTCAATTTTTATGGAATGTGGTGGATGTCAACTTCAACACTTATCTTACGAAAAACAGTTGGAGTGGAAGAAAAAGTTAGTACAGGACAACCTAACTAGAATAGGAAAGATAGAGGACGTTATCATTCATCCTACAATAGGTATGGACAACCCATGGAGCTATCGGAACAAGTCGCAAGTCCCTTTCGCAGATAGAGAGGGTGAGATTGTAGCAGGGTTTTATTCAAAAGGAACACATCAAGTAATTGATATGAAAGAATGTCTAATTCAACAAGAACAAAATAATTTAATAGTTCAAGCAGTTCGACATATTTCCGAGGAAATCGGCATATGTGCATATAATGAGTCGACACATCAGGGTACTTTGCGACACGTTATTACAAGAGTTGGTGTAAATACTGGAAAATTGATGTTAATTCTAGTTACGAATGGTGGGAATTTTAAAGAAAAAGAAGAATTGATTAAAAGAATAATTGAAGAGATTCCAGGATTGACAAGTTTAATACAGAATATTAACGAATTAAAAACCAATGTAATTATGGGTAAGAAATCAATCACATTATATGGGCAAGATGTTATTTACGATACAATCGGTACTATTAAATTTGCAATATCACCA
>CAZSSR010000037.1:0-11935 GCA_964609605.1 uncultured Bacillaceae bacterium
AGGAAAGCGTGTTATTAAATTAAATTCATCCTGCTCTATATCTAATATTAAGAAATGAGGGGCAACAAATTATTATCTTCAATTCAAAATGCTCAGACACTTTTAATATTTATGAGTTCATTCCTCTAAAAATTGTTCAAGTAGGATGAATTTAAAATATTAACTCCCCTCCCCTCATCACTTAATATAGAACCTAACATTTTTATTTGACATCAATGTTTTAATGATTATTTAAAAATTACAGTTATTGTGTTATTCTATAGTTAATAATACCGAGGAAAGGGGTTTATAATAATGTTGTCACCAAAGGAAATATTTGAAAAGGACTTTAAACGCTCTGTTCGTGGTTATGATATGGATGAGGTTAATGAATTTTTAGACAAGATAATCCAAGATTATGCTCGACTAATTGAGGAAAACAAAGCAGTTAATATGGAGCTACAACAATATAAAAACTCACCCAATAGGCAAAATTTCCACTCATCACAAGTTGATAAGCTTACAGTAGAAGATTTGCTTAGAAGAATAGAAGCCATAGAAAAGCATGTTTATACATAAAAATCGGAATATAAAAAAAGGCTTATTTCAAGCAAATTTTGCAATGAAATAAGCCGTTCCTTACCCATAGACTTTAGAAATTTCGATAAAGGTAAGTGAGTACCGTAGACATACGCAGTAACGAAGAACTTGACCGTTTTATAAAGTCTAGTTAATGGTGTAGGCGCCTCTAACCATAACAAAAGCAGGCCCCTTAGTAATCTTAATCCCTCGACCGTCATCTCTTGGGAATATTAGTTGGTGATTTGCTGGTATCTTACTACCTATCGCAAGGTCGCTTCCTCCAGTTACATCTGGTATCCCATTTGATCCATCGCCATAAGCAACCGCATATCCACCTCTAAGAATTACTTCTGTACCTGCAGAAGCAATTAATATATCTCCAACTTTCAATTCTTCGACAATTAGTTCGACCGATCCACCTGTACCAGTTCCACTAGATTTAGCTAATAAACTTATTTGTTCGTCAACATAACTTTTAGTAACAAGGGGATCATCTATCGATCCTGGGTTACTTCCAGCTGCAAATACAGTAACTGAACCGACAATTAGAATAACAAGAATAACTAATCCCAATTTTAGCTTTTTATTCATCATTTCACCACCCTATTGATATACACTTAAAAATAACTAGTAGTAATCTCAATTATAATCAATTTTGTATTAAGAATATGTTCTACAAAAAACAATAATTTCCTTCATTTTAAAGCATATAGCAATATTTTTCTACATAAATATTTTTACTAATTGTATTTTCATTATTCTATCTAATTGATATAGTTTTTGTCTTACTATCATATATTACATACATTCCAAAACTTTCGCTTAGGGCACGAATAGGAAGCATAGTTCGCCCATTTGTAATAAATGGCTTAGAATCTAATTCTTTTCTTAACCCATTTTCATTAATATATGGTTCATTAATCCACAGATTATAAATTTTATTATCCTTTAAGATCTGAACCTTTTTTTCTTCATTAAACCATTGAACTTCCCCACCAAGTAATTCAGCAGCATGTCTTATTGGTATGTATGTCCTACCATTTATAATAACTGGGGCTTGATCAAGAGCAATGCTCTCTGAGTCTACAATAACCTCTTTTTTATTAACAGTGAATACTATTGAAGAGCTCTCGTCCTTTATCGATAACTGATTCCAATCGTATATCTTCATATCAGCAAATGATAATTGCCCAGAAATAGCTGTTTTATCTTTTACGTCCTCAAGATGAACAACAGAAATACTCTCTAAACTAATCGGATAAGCCAAATAACTTGGTAATTTTACAGAGACTGACTTCCAGCCAATCCAATCTACCTTTCTCGCCAAATCAAGATAATATATTTTGTCATTAGCATCTCTTAAAGTTGCTCTTAACCAATGTCCGCTGTTATCACCGTTAATATCTAATTCTAACTCGGCTGGCTCCCCAATAATATATTTACCAAGTGTACCGTAATTTATATATGCAATTCTCATTTCATTTCCTATACCAAAATTATAATTAAAAACTCCACTCATCCTATCAATATCATTCATTATTGTGAATGTACTTGCTTCTTTTCCAGTTAAACCTGTTAATTGATAATCGCCTCTATTATTAAAGGAATCAATTAATCTGCCTTCGTCAGAAGTGCCAACTATTATTGGTGCAGAAGTACTAAAGCCTTGATAACTCACAATAACCATACCTATAGAGCTGTTATTAGCTACAATAACTCCATCAGTAGATATAGACCCATCTATCCCTATCAGTTGCCAATCCAATAAAGAATTGTCTATCCTTCTGCTTGTATCATCCGTAAAAGACATTTTCACGGAAGGTGTAAAAGTATTTCCTTCATGAACCTTGATTACTCCACTTTGTTCTATTTCAATTCCTTTAACATCTTTTCTCTCATAAACCTTAACCTGATAATTTTTTGAAATAGTTTCTGCTGTAGCTCTAAGATTATAAACCCCTGGTTTTTTAAAGATAAGCTTATTATCTTCATAAATAACCCCTTGTGTATTACTCCAATTAATATCAATATTCTCTCTCAGAACAGGATTATAATAATTATCATAAGCTTTTATATTATCGATCGTTATTACCTCATTTAATAAAACACCTTTAGGTAAAATTATGTCCATTGATACCAACTTACCTTTTGGTGCAGTACTATAAATTGCTAATCCATTAGGAACCTCTCGTGCCAAACCATATTGTGGTGTCGTTACGTTAACTAGCTCGGTTTGACCTAATGGTCGGGATACTAATGTTGTGGAGCCACCACCATCTAAATTAACTGCTTTCCATATCTCTAATGATACCAAAAAGCTGGATAATTCATCTAAGGTCATTCCAACACTACTATTACTTTTTTCTACAGATATTAAATATATATATCTATTATCCTGAGAATAACCAATAGCAGTCCTTGCATGATTGCCCTTTATTTCATAGGTAATTTTTGCTTTCTGACCATTTTCTACTAACAGCGTAGAACCATCTATTGCTGTTTCAATAAAACTATCTGGATTATAAGTAAATTCAACATTTATCTGATCATATTGGTGAATATGCGTCTTTATATAATTTGCAGCTTCGCCATTTCCCAATAATAGATACGCACCACTTGGTATTGCATCTATTTTTGTATTGTCTAAAATCTCTGAAACAATTCCATTTTCAACTATAACTATTGTATAACTATCTAAAGAATCCCCAACCCAATTCTCCATATTCCATTTGTCATCATACATTTGTAGTCTATTTATATGACTGTTACCGCTAAATTGCCTATAACCAACAGAATATTGCGTCTTATTTAATCCATAAATTCTAAAAGTTGATCCATCCTGTGCTGTAACAAAAGCATCAAAATCGATGCGACTAATTGATGGGATGTTCTCTTGATTAAGGATAAAGGCATTCTTTGCAGCAATATAACCCGGGGAATTAATTACTCTACCATCCTTGATTGTAACCCCAAACGCTGCTCCTTCTGCCTTCAATGTGAAAAAATCTCCATTAATAGCAGCCACTGCTCCTGCTTCCTTCGCCATATCAATAACTCTTTGCTTATCACCCGTCATTCCATTGTCTCCATAGATTGCTCCAACCTTTATGTACGGATTCTGTAAGTCCACCTTCACTATATTTATTTCTACTTTGCCAGATGTTGTTTGGCATTCCCAACTATCCAGCTTTGCACCAGAAGTAACCCAGCTTGTTGATTGTAATCCAATATTAGTAACTACATTACCAGTACTTGCTTCTACCGAAGTAATACCCACTATAATCACAGCTAATAGAAGTGTTAATACTATAAAAATTAAAAAAAATGCTTTTAAAATTTTTCCCATCACTTAACACTCCTATTAGTCAATTTATATTATTCTCTCATTACAGTAGACTGATTAAAGATCAAAAGGTTTCAATAAAAAAAGTTACCTCTTATTAATGAAGAGGTAACTTTTTTTATGCTTTTATTTTTTTTGTTTTTATTTTGGTAATTTTTTCTTTTGTACCATTAATCTATATGCAATTGCAGATGCTTCTGCTCTTGATAGATAAGAGGATGGATTAAATACCGTTGAACCTCCTACATCACTACCACTCATTATTGTGGCCTTTGTTACTGCTAAAACATAAGATGCACTATAATTACTAATTTTATCTGCATCAGCATACATCTTCTGTAAAGCTGCAGCTGCTTTATCTAAATCAGATTCCGTTTTATAGTCTGCGGCTCTGGCAATCATAGCAGCAGCATCTTGACGTGTTAGAAGCCCATCAGGATTAAATTCACCTTGTCCCATTCCTCGTACAATACCTGCCCTTGCAGCTGTCTCAATATATTCATATGAGTAAAAACCACTTTCTGGATTTAGTAAGGGGTTAACATCAACAAATGATGCATTAACTGGATATAACTTATTACCACTATAATATGGACCAGCATCTAAAGGTACATTTAATGCTTTAATTAATATCGTTGCAAACTCACCACGTGTTGTTAATAAATCTGATCCAAATCGACTATAGCTCTCAGGCACCATTATTCCTTTTGAATACAGTGCATGTAAATAATTAGCTGCCCAACTATGATTAATGATATCTGTATATGTTCCTCTCTTAGCCATTACTGTATAATAACCAAGTTCTGATATAGTTGTCGTTACTGTTTTTTCTTTAGTATCTGTAACTCCACCAAGATTTACCCACTCATATTTTGTCCTATCAAAATGATAGATTGCTAGTTGATTTTGAGAATCACTTACTATGCTCTGATCATATTGAATAGTAATTTCCCCACTATTTGTTGGAATTAAACCTGAATCAACATTCAAAATATCTCCTTCAGCTTCGATCCAATAAATATCAGAAGCATAGCCTGTGCGATCTGGTGGTACTATTCTAACAGGCATTAACGTTTTAAATGGTTCATAAAAATCATCAAAAACATATTTCCCAAGGTTGCTATCCCAAGTCTTATCTAATTTACCAGTTTGTTTATCAACAATCCCAAATTCGAGGTAGGAATCACTGACATACTTGTTCATTGAAGGAGTCAGATCATCTGCTTGAATTAACCATGTATTTTTTGGAAACTCTAAAATCACTTTTTTATCAAATACCGTTATCTTTGATTTATCAAAGCTCTCTTTATATTTGGCACCTTCCTCTGGAGAAGCTGCATAATATATTACAAATTGATAGCTTTTTTTACTACCATTAATAACAACCTCATATTTTATAGTGTTTTTCCCAGATTTCAAAAAGACATCAGCAACATAACGTTTGCCAATTATATCTCCTTGGTCGATAACTGCCAATTCCGTATCCTCTAATATATTATTGCCATTCGTATCGTAATTAGGTTTAATATTCAAAGCATTTATTAAATCCCTTAATTCAGTATTACTCAATTTAGTATATTGTGCCTCTTCTTTACCAATTGTTACACTATCAGCTCCAGATGCTTCAATAATTACTTCTACATAATTACTATTAACTACATTCTCCCTTTCTAAGTTAGGAGATATCAATTTAACTGGAGGCAATACCCTATTTAAATAAAGTTTTTCGCTTCTTGAAGTTCCGGTTGAACTTACAACCTCAACTTCAACTACATTAGTGCCCTCATTTAAATAAATTGGATAATCAGTAGTAAACGTTTTAGTAGCCCAATTTATAGTTAATCTAAAGCTTTCGTTAGTAGCTGGGTTTATCCCCACACATTTCGTTTCTCCACTTGCTAACACTTTTTCTTGAATAACGCGGACACCATTCAAATAAAAGATTATATCCTCTGCATTAGAAAAACCACCATTTATATGAACATATCTTGCTTCAGTCTCTATTGTACCATCGCTGGATTCTGTGAAATTAGCATCATCATTTATTACTCTTGTTGCAGCCTCATCTACTTCAATAAAAGCTGATGGTCCATCACTACTAAAATAAAAGACTGTGATACGTGTTGTCGTGGTTGTAACACCATCTGTTACCTTAAATACAATATCATTCGCTCCTGTTTGTAATTTATTTGTTAAGTCTAAAGTGAATTTATAACTATTAGCTGCTTCAAAATCTCCTATAGCTAACTTGTATATGGAATTACCAGTTCTATTTTCTATAGTGACTTCTGTATTAGTACGATTAGCTAAACTAACATTTAACAATTCACCAACTATTTCTTGCTGTAATACACCATCGCCTATTCTGTCACCATTAATAAGATTTAATATTTTTACATCTGGTGAATTTATATATAAAATAGTATATTCTTTTTTGTTAATCTCACTATCAGTACCAGTATTTGGTCTTACAATAATTGTGTTGTAACCAGGTACAAGATTTACTGAAATTGTATGCATTACCTCTGTTGGTGAGCCAACTGGAACAAGAGTTGATGTCCTGCTAACCAAAGTAACATCATTTCCAAGTCCATCCTTATGATTTATAGTAACATCGTTTGTTATAGCGGTATCATCCGTAAATACATAAAAATTTAAAGATTTACTTGTCGTTGTACCACTTATTCCTGATGTATGAGTTACAAAATTCAATGTGTCGTTAAAATGCTCTAAATAATAGGTTTGTGTATAATCAGACAAATTACGAGTAAAGGTAAATTGCAATATATTTGTCTCGTTTTGCTTTACTGAGTCATAATGCAATTTAAATTTATTGGTAGCCGTCTTGTATAATTGATAATTGTAATCCTCAGCTGTTGCTGATAAATAAGGTGTACTAGTATCAATAGTTGCAATGTCAAAATCATCATAATTCACAGTAAAGTTAGTAGTGTTAAATAAGAACTTAATCTTATCGCCATCTTCAAAATTATTTAAAGCACCAGTAAATTCAATATTATTAGCAGTGAAATTCATCTGTTTTTCCATAACTATAAAATTATTACTATCATCTACGTCAATTTTCGTATCGCCAACATAGGGATAACCATCATTATAGATAATTTCAACACTAACAGGATATTCCTTAGTAGTATTTCTTGCTATTACTTCTAATTTGTTTTTACCTCGTTGTAGTGGTATTTTTGCTATGATATACTGGCCATTGGATAATACTGTTCCTTGATATTCTGTACTATCACCATTGATTTTAGCAACAATGGTTTCAGCATTCATAACCTCTCCTTTTATTAATAGTTCGTCTAGATACAATTTATCTGTTATTTCATTATTTATCTTTAAATTTTGTTCACCATACTTTAATGTTAGAATAATCGGTAAATTGCTGTATTCAACATAGACACGTTCTGATGGAGAAGATGTTCCTGAGGCATCTTTCCCTGTAACAGTTATCTCATTAATGCCTTGGTACAATTCTACCCCATAAAAAGTAAAGGTTGAGCCTACAATATAAGCTGCATCAACACCCTCACGTGATTGAATTGGAATTAGTTCTGTACCAACCTTACGCATTTGAGTAACCTTATAGTTAAGACTCGTAACACCATAAAAACTACCAGATAAGTCAATTCGCGAAGTAGTTACTGGTGTAGGATAGCTTATCGTTCCCATTGGATTTGATATAACTATTGGATTGTCGGCTGCTTCTACTATTCCAGTAAGTGGGATAACAGTTAATAATAACGCAAAAATAATAAAAATACTTGTCCCTCTTTTCAGGACTCCTTTTGCTTTTGTCATAATACTTCCTCCTTTAATGTCTTTATATAATAAACAAATGTTTAATATGAATATAAAAAAATATTTCATCTTTTTATATATCGACAAAATACAGATTTATTTTCATAGATTTCACAAAAAAGATTTCAACTATTTTGCAAAATTAATATTCCATATTTAATATATCTAATATATCCTCCTCAGTTAAACTGCTAAACATTTCTTCATCTGGTTTAATAACCTTTCCGATTAATTCCTTCTTATCTTGTTGTAACTGATAAATCTTTTCCTCAATTGTTCCATTAGATATTAAGCGAATTACCTGAACCACTTTCTTCTGTCCTATCCTATGTGCCCTTCCAGCGGCTTGCTCCTCAACTGCAGGATTCCACCATAAGTCAAATAAAATAACCGTTTCAGCGCCTGTTAAATTCAGCCCAATTCCCCCAGCTTTTAATGAGACTAAGAAAATTTCTTTGCTTTTTTCAGTATTAAATTCCTCCGCCATCCTGAAACGCTCTTTTGCAGGTGTATCACCATCAATATAAAAACAGCTATAGCCTTCTTGATAAAGTCTTTCCCTTATCATTTTTAACATGCTAGAAAACTGGGAAAATATTAGCATCCGTTGCTGGTTGGCTAAATTATTTTCAATTAGCTCAATTAATTGCTCTAATTTACTTGATTTTCCAGTATAATTCTCAAGAAAAAGTGCAGGGTGGTTACATATTTGTCTTAGCCTCATCAAACCAGCCAAAATTTTAATGCGGTTTTTATTAAAGCCATCCCGTTCAATTGATTCCTTCGTATCCTTCTTAATTTTTTCTAAATACCCTAAATATATTTCTTTTTGCTCTCTTGTTAATTCAGAGATTTGAACTGTTTCAATTTTATCTGGTAATTCCTTTAATACATCTCTTTTTAAACGCCTTAGAATAAATGGTCGCACCATTCTAGAGATTTTATCATAATCTGTCTTGGCAAATGCTGATTTATTGGGAAAAAATCCAGGTAAAATAACCTGAAAAATAGACCATAGTTCAATAATTGAATTCTCAATAGGGGTTCCACTTAAGGCAAATCGTTTATTTGCCTTAAGCTGTTGCATTGCTTTTGAAATTTTTGTCGATGGGTTTTTAATTGCTTGTGCCTCATCTAAAATAAGGATGTCAAAACTTATATCTTGATAAAACTCTATATCTTGACGGATCAATGGATACGATGTAATTAGAACATCATCTTTTTTTAAATTATTGAGCATTTCTTTGCGCTCTTCCGGTAAGCCCGTAATTATTTTTACCACGATATTTGGTGCAAACTTAGTAAATTCATTTTTCCAATTATAAATTAGGGCTGCTGGAGTAACGATTAAGGTTGGTGCTACAAGCTTATCCTCTTCAATTTCAGAAGCAATTAAAGCTATACTTTGTATCGTCTTACCCAGACCCATATCATCTGCTAAGATACCACCTAATCTATAATGGGCTAAAATCTTCATCCACTTAAAGCCAAATTCTTGATAATCACGCAATTGAGCATTAAGTGATTGAGGTAAATCGACCTCTAATAACTCTGGATTTTTAAAATCCTGTAAAAACCTTCTAAAGTTCTTTCCGTATTTCATAAGCTTAATATCATTACTAGCAAGTAAATCAGCTACTTGTAATCCTCTATAGGCATGTCTTCTCAAGCTTCCTTGCTTTAACTCTTCCTTAGAAGCCTTTAATTCTGTTAGCAATTGACTGATCGTATGATATTCCTTATCTTCAACAGAAATAAAGGACCCATCAGCTAATCGATAATAACGTTTTTTCTCTACTATTGTTTGTAATATATTATAAATATCCTCTTTACTTAACTCTTCGTTGTCAAACCCGACCTCTAACCAATTTCCTTTTGAATCTAATTCAATAGAAATTTGTGGCTGATAGTGAATTAAATTAATTAACCCTTTTGCAGGGTTTGTCATATATACCTCAGTATAATCCTCTAGCAATGTTAATGTATTATATAAGAAATCATAGATTTCTTCTTCGCCTTCTAAATACAACTCTTTGCCATTAAATTTTAATGAAGTATCTTCAAATAAATTCATGATATATTGCTCTTTCTCTATGTCACGAACTAAAATAACCTGCTTGTCTGAATTATCTTCAGCTTTAGGTTGAAAGGGATCAATTATTCTTTTGTCATAATGATATTCAATATTCACCCTAAGCTGCTCTTCAATATAGTCGATAAATATTTTTGCTTTTAAAGCAGGCGCTATCAATTGGTCGGATATAGAATCATCTATTTCAATTGCTGCTATTTTCTTTAGGACAGGTTCGGCGTGAGAAAAAAAATGTTCAATCTGGTCCTTCTTAATAATTAATTCTTGATCATCCCGATAGACTAAAAAATTGTTAAGCTCATTTACTAGTTCTCTTTGTTCGATATTCAGCCGATAAAATACTTTCTTATAATATACTAAACCGTATTCCTTAAACCATATTATATTTCTTAATTCACTTAATCCAAGTACAAAATCACCGTCACTATTATTAATCAGCTTTAAATTAAATAATAAATCCTGATCTTTTTTAATCTCTATCCTATCGTTAGCACGAAAGATAGCTTTTTGGTTCGGTTTATTGCTTAATTTATTTAATAGAGAATCAATGAACAGCGGGGGAATAATCAACTCCCTTTTATCCAAATAATAATCTCCATCTGGATAATGTGAGGATTGGTTTTTATACACCTTTTCATTCCTGATAATATCCTGCAATACCTGCAATACTTCCATATCCTCTGGAGGGAAAAAATACTCCAATGGTTCATATATGAAATTATCAGTAAAATATATCGATTGGCCAAGCTCTAATTTTTTAAGAAAATCTCTGATATCCTTTATAACATATAACCGCTTTTCGCCAACCTTTGCTGATATTGAAAGAGAGTTACCTTCTATACTCAAAGGCGCGAAACACTCACTTAAATAAAACTCTACCATCAGGGTCTCTTTTAAAGCTGCTGTCCTTCTCTTAACCTCATTATATTGAAGCTGTGATAGTGCTTTTAAGAATATATTAGTATTTTTATATTTACCTTCATCTTTGAATATTTGCGTTCCTTGATCAGAATTTTTTTTGCCAAACCTATCAATAATGTTTAATAAAACAGCAACCTCGTGTTTACAGCCGCCAAAATTATCAAATGCAGGACAATTACAAGCCGAGGATATTCTATTCTTAACTATTTTCAACTCAACATGGTAACGTCTATTGCCAGCAACTTTAGCAGACCATGTGTCCAACCTTTTATCGTATTCTAATTGATATACTTGACCTTCCTTATAATAATGAAGACCACGATTGTAGATAGTTGAACCATATATGTTTTTTAGATCTTCCCTAGTTATAATTACTTGATTCATTTTATGTACCAATCCTTTTTTTATTATCCACTTGCTATAATAGCATAATTATAACATTATTATGGCTTAAGTATCCTTTCTTAAAATCGCCAAATATTCCTCATAGGCAAAAACCCTATTTCTTTGAACATCTTTTGTTTGCTCTAATATACGCAATTCAATAAGTGTATTAACCGCGTTCGCAACAGTGTTATATGAGATTCCCAATTCTAAACTAGTTTTCTTAATATCAATAATTGGATTTCTCTCTAAATAGGTAAATACTTTGATAATCGTTTTTGATGCTTTTCCTGTTTCAGATACAAGCTTAATATTTTTTTCGTGTAAGCTAATCAAATTTTTTATAGTTTGTATTGAATCCTCCGCTGATTCAATAATTGCTAATAAAAAAAATTTAACCCATTGTTCAAAATTACCTTTATTACGTACTTCCATTAAACGATCATAATATTCCGTTCTATTGCGTTTTAAAAAATATGATAGATATAATGTTTCATAAGTAAGCAGCTTCCTCTCTACTAAAAAAAGATTGATTAATAACCTCCCAATTCTGCCATTGCCATCTAAAAATGGGTGGATTGTCTCAAACTGATAATGAATAAGCGCAATTTTAATTAATGGCTCAATATCATCTTCTTGATTAATAAACTTCTCAAGATTTGAAATAGTTTGGACCATATCCTCTGGATTTGGAGGAATATATCGAGCATCCTTTAATGTACTTCCTGCAGGCCCAATCCAGTTTTGAGTATGTCTAAATTCACCTGGACTTCTCTCCTCTCCTCGAACATTCTTCATAAGGATTTTATGAGTTT
>CAZSSR010000038.1:0-11573 GCA_964609605.1 uncultured Bacillaceae bacterium
ATAAACCCAATAACAAGATTCGCATCTTCTGCCGAAGAAGACTTACCACTACCAATCGCCCAGATTGGCTCATATGCAACAACAATTTTGCTTACTTGCTCTAATGATAATCCATATAATGCTTTTTCTATTTGGTCTTTCACAATCTCTTTTGTCTTTTCAGCTTCTCTTTCCTCTAGCTTTTCTCCTACACATATAATTGGTGTAATATTATATTTAATAGCGTTACTAATTCTTTTGTTTACAGTTATATCGGTTTCTCCAAACATCTCTCTTCTTTCTGAATGTCCGATAATAGCATATTTGACGTTAAGCTCTTGTAACATTAAAGGGCTAATTTCGCCAGTAAAAGCACCGTCTTTTTCCCAATGAATACTCTGAGATCCAATTTTTATTTTATCCCCTAAATAATCCTTTAAAATAATCAAGTTAGTATATGCTACACAAAGGATTGCTTCAACACCATCAGGAGAAAAATCTTCAAGTGATTTCACGAACTCCTTAGTCTCAAACATTGTCTTATACATCTTCCAATTTCCGGCTATAATTGGCTTTCTCATCTTATCACCTATCTTT
Organism: uncultured Bacillaceae bacterium; assembly: GCA_964609605.1. GTDB lineage: Bacteria > Bacillota > Bacilli > Tepidibacillales > Tepidibacillaceae > CAZSSR01. The sequence goes on from CAZSSR010000038.1 coordinate 577, forward strand.
ATCATTTAATGCAATTACCCCTGGCAGTTCTTTTCCTTCGATAAATTTAAGTGAAGCCCCTCCGCCAGTCGATATATGTGTCATCTTATCACTTAAACCAGTTTTTTCAATTGCAGAAGCTGAATCACCACCACCAATAATTGTTATAGCATTTGACTTTGCCATAGCTTCAGCTACTCTATTAGTTCCATTTGCAAAATTATCAAATTCAAATACTCCCATCGGACCATTCCAAAAAACCAATTTTGAAGCTAAAATTGTCTTCTCATACAAAGCAATTGTTTTAGGCCCGATGTCCAATGCTTGCCATTTGTCTGGAATTTCTGTTATATCTACAACTTTTGTTTTTGCATCATTAGAAAAAGTATCCGCCACTATAACATCAATCGGCATCAAGAAATGAATACCCTTTGCTTGTGCTTTTTCAATAAGCGATTTCGCTAATTCTATTTTATCCTCTTCTAATAAAGATTCGCCTATCTCATAACCTTGTGCTTTAACAAAAGTATTTGCAAAACCTCCACCAATAATTAAATTATCTACTTTATCTAATAAGTTTTCAATAACTTCAATTTTATCTTTAACCTTCGCACCACCAATTATCGCGGTAAAAGGACGTTCTAGATTAGCTAAAACTTTCCCAAGAATTTGAATTTCTCTTAACATTAAAAGACCCGCAACTGATGGCAAATATTTTGCTATTCCTGCTGTTGATGCATGAGCTCGATGTGCTGTTCCAAAAGCGTCATTAACATAAATATCTGCTAAAGAAGCAAATTCTTTTGCTAGTGTTTCATCATTCTTTTCTTCGCCTGGATAAAATCTTACATTCTCTAATAATAGTATATCACCATTATTCATTTCTTCTATTTTTCGTTTTACATTATCACCTATGGCTTCATCTGTTTTAATCACTTTTTTCCCAAGTAACTCAGATAATCTTTTTGCTACGATATCTAAACGAAGCTCCTCCACTACTTTTCCCTTTGGTCTACCTAAGTGGCTAGCCAATATTGCTTTGCCCCCATGTTCAACTACATATTTAATAGTCGGTAAAGCAGCAATTAAGCGTGTATCATCAGTAATTTCCCCATCTTGGATTGGAACATTGAAATCTACTCTACAAAAAACCTTTTTCCCTTTTAACTCTATATCAAGTATAGATTTCTTGTTCATAAAAATATCCTCCCACCTAAATTATAAGTATTTTGCAAATTTAATTATATCCCTTTTTTTATTATATATGCCGCCAAATCAACTACACGATTTGAATAACCCCATTCATTATCATACCAAGCCACAACCTTCACCATATTTCCCTCCATAACCATAGTTAATAACGCATCAACAATTGAAGAACTAGGATTATTATTATAATCAATAGACACCAAAGGTAAGTCCGAGTAACTAAGTATTCCTTTTAATTCATGCTCTGAAGCTTCTTTAAATATACTATTAACCTCTTCAACTGTTACATTTTTATTTAACTCTGCAACTAAATCTACAACAGACACATTAGGAGTTGGAACTCTCATAGCAAAACCACTAAGCTTTCCCTTCAATTCAGGTAATACTAACGAAACTGCTTTCGCAGCACCTGTAGTTGTAGGTATTATTGAAACCGCAGCAGCACGAGCACGACGATAATCCCTATGTGGTAAATCTAAGATTTGCTGATCATTTGTGTATGAATGAATAGTTGTCATAAAGCCTCTTCTTATACCAAATTCCCTATTTAATATTTTCGCGATAGGTGCTAAGCAATTTGTTGTGCAGGATGCATTAGAAATAATATTATGATTTCTCGAATCATATCGTTCTTCATTTACACCCATTACAATTGTAATGTCCTCATTCTTTGCTGGGGCAGAAATTAAAACTTTCTTTGCACCAGCATCTAGATGCTTCATTGCTCCCTCGCGACTTGTAAATCGGCCAGTTGACTCTATTACTAATTCTACTCCAAATTCTTTCCAAGGTAACTTAGCAGGCTCTCTTTCTGTAATTACTCTTATAAACTTATCATTTACTTTAATTCCACCTTCAACTGCTTCAACTGAAGCATCAAAAATGCCGTGAACGGAATCGTATTTAAGCAAATGTGCTAGCATATTAGCATCTGCTAAATCATTTACTGCCACTATTTCTAATTCTGGAACAACGATTGCAGCACGCAAAACATTTCTTCCTATTCTTCCAAACCCATTTATACCAACTTTAGCCATCTATAACTCCTCCTCAAAGCTAAAAATATTTTCATATTAAAATATTATATAATTTCTTATACAAATTATACCCTATTATTATAACTTGTTAAAATATTTACCACTTATATTTTTCTCTAATGAAACATTGGAGAAACTTGATAATAGATAAATAGAATTGTATAATTTACTTTGTTATATGCGCTCGTAGCTCAGCTGGATAGAGCACTGGCCTCCGGAGCCAGGTTTTGCGGGGGTTCAAATCCCTCCGAGCGCACCAATTCAAATATAATGTTTATGGCACTTTTGTTTTGACCTTTATTGACTATTGCAGTATTATAAGCATATACTGTAAATATTATTTAATTTAAACATTGTAAGGAGGAATCAGCTATGAGCTATGTACCTATGGTAGTTGAACAAACCAATCGTGGTGAAAGAGCCTACGACATTTATTCACGTTTATTAAAAGATCGAGTGATTTTTTTAGGGAGTGCAATTGATGATTCTGTTGCAAATACTGTTATTGCACAGCTCCTATTTTTAGCAGCAGAAGACCCGGAAAAAGATATAAACCTTTATATTAATAGCCCTGGTGGTTCAATTTCTTCTGGAATGGCAATTTATGATACCATTCAATATATCAAACCTGATGTTTCTACAATTGCAATTGGTATGGCGGCATCAATGGGTGCCTTTTTGCTAGCAGCAGGTACTAAAGGAAAAAGATTTGCTCTACCTAATAGTGAAATTATGATTCATCAACCTTTAGGTGGTACACAAGGTCAGGCTAGTGATATTGAAATTCATGCTAAAAGAATACTAGAACTAAAAGCAAAGCTTAACAAGATTTTATCAGAACGTACTGGACAACCAATAGCAAAAATATCTAAAGATACTGATCGAGATAATTTTTTAAGTGCTCAAGAAGCTAAAGATTATGGAATTATTGATAATATTATAGCTTCGGCACCAACAATAACTAAGTAAAATTTAAAATAAGCTTGGCAAGATAACTAAAATTGCTAAGCTTATTTTATTACCCAATTATTTATTAACAAAATTATATAATGATGTACTCAGATATCTTTCGCCATTACTAGCAGCTATTGTAACAATATTTTTCTCTTTACCCATCCTTTTTGCTAGCTCTCTTGCCGCAAAAACAGTCGCACCCGTGGAAATTCCACCAAGTATACCATCAGTTTTTGCTATCAACCTAGCTGTTTCAAAGGCTTGCTCTGTTGTAACAAGTGTCAATTCATCATATATGCAAGTATTTAATATTTCTGGAATAAATCCTGCTCCTATACCCTGTAACATATGTAATCCTGGTTTCCCTCCTGAAATAACAGGGGAATCAAAGGGTTCTACACCAACTATATGTATTCTTGAGTTATATTGCTTTAATACCTCACCAACACCAGTTATAGTTCCGCCTGTTCCTATGCCCGCAACAAAAGCATCAATCTTACCATCTAACTGCTCAATAATCTCTGGCCCTGTATGAAGACGATGTGCTTTAGGATTAGATGGATTCTCAAATTGTCTTAATGGAAAATAACCATAAATACTAACCAACTCGTCCATCTTTCTAATAGCCCCAGCCATACCATCTTTGCCATCAGTAAGTATTAATTCAGCTCCATAAGCCTGCAAAAGATTTTTTCTTTCTATACTCATAGTTTCAGGCATCACAATAATTGTCTTATAGCCCTTTGCCCTAGCAACAATGGCAATTCCTATACCAGTATTTCCACTAGTGGCTTCTATTAAAGTGTCACCAAGTTTAATTTTATCGTCTTTTTCAGCATCTTCAATCATTTGTAAGGCTATGCGATCTTTAATACTACCACCTGGATTAACAAACTCTAACTTTAAAAAAATATTCGCACTATCCTCATCAATATTTTTCAATTGAATAACCGGTGTTCTACCAATCATTGACAAAATGTTTTTCATAACCTTCATTCAGCTCTTATTCCTTTTCTAAGATTTTTTTAATTTATATGCAGACCGTCTTTAAATTAAATAAATTAGTGGTCAACAATATCTCCCTTTAGTTTATTAGCTATTTCATCAATTTTTCGCAAACGATGATTAATGCCAGATTTACTAATCCTTCCCCCTGGAATGAAATCGCTTAATTCTTTTAAGGTTAGTTCGGGATATTTTAACCTTATTTCCGCAACTTCTTTCAATTTTGGGTGAAGATTTCCAAGCCCTAATTCTTTATCTACTAATTTAATATTTTCAATTTGTCTTACTGATGCTATCACGGTTTTATTTAAATTAGCCGTTTCACAATTAACGATTCTATTAACAGAATTACGCATATCCTTGACAATTCTTACATCCTCAAATTTCAATAAAGCTTGATGAGCACCAATAACATTAAGAAAATCAGAAATTTTTTCACCTTCTTTTAAATATGTGAAATATCCTTTTTTCCTCTCGGTCCATTTTGCATTTAAATTAAAATAATTAATCAGTTCACATAAATCCTCAACATGTTCTTGATAGCTTGTACTAATTTCAAGATGATAAGATGAACTTTCTGGATTATTAATAGAACCGCCAGCTAAAAAAGCTCCACGAAGATATGCTCTTTTACACTGTGCATTCTTTATAATCTCTTCTTTAATTCTGAAATTAAAAGTGAATCCATCCTCAACTATTTGTAATTTTTTCAATATAGGTTCTACATCATGTAAAACTCTTACAACGTAAATATTATTTTTCTTTAATCTCATCTTCTTCCTAACCATTACCTCCGCTATAACACCAAAAGTAACTTTAATTAAAGAAAAAATCTTCCTTGCAATAGCAGCGTTTTCAGTCTGAATCTCTAAAATTACATTATGATTACTCAATTGTATGGTTCCATTCATCCTAATTAATGCTGACAATTCTGCGATTTTGCCAGCATAGCTATCTTCGAATATAGCAGCTAACTCTCTCTTGGTTTCGGCGGCGAAAGACACAATATCCACCTCATTTCTATTTAGGTTATTTGAAAATTATTTTATTTTAAAATCTTCAAAATACATTCTGCAACTTTTTCTTCATCATGTCTTAAGTAAGTTCCATATTTTAAAAATTTATCCTCAATAACTTTATATTTATTTGTTAAAATTTCATCATCTATCCTCACTGGTAATGCACCCTTTAAATAATATCGTTCAATAACCTCTAGTGTAATTTCTTCGTTATTAACAATAATATATTCAATAAACTGCTCTTCCATGTGATTTTCAACAGCATTTACATGATCAGAAACATTATATCCATCAGTTTCTCCAGGCTGCGACATGATATTACATATAAATATTTTTTTACCTTTTGCATCAAGAATAGCTTCTCGCAATTCTTTAACTAAAATATTTGGTATTATACTAGTATAAAGACTACCTGGTCCCATTATGATTGCATCTGCCTCCTTCACTGCAGTTAAGGCACTTACTAAAGGCTTTGCATCGCTTGGTTCAATATAAACTCTTCTAATTTTTTTGTTTACTTTGGGAATATTTGATTCCCCTTTTATAATTGTCCCATCATCATATTCAGCAAATAAAGTTATTTTTTGTAATGAAGCTGGGATAACTTGTCCCTTAATCGCTAGTATTCTACTAGCTTCATTGATTGCATGACTAAAATCTCCAGTAATATCTTGTAAGGCAGCTATTAATAAATTTCCTAAATTATGACCTTCTAAGCCAGTCCCTTTTTTAAATCGATATTGTAATAGTTCCTCTAATAAAGGTCCTGTATTAGCTAATGATATTAGAACATTACGAATGTCCCCAGGTGGTAACATATCAAAATCCGCTCTTAACCTTCCTGAGCTACCTCCGTCATCGGCAACCGTTACTATTACATTAATATCTAAATTCTTCTTTTTTAATCCTCTTAGAATTACCGACAGTCCAATTCCACCGCCAATAACTACTATTTTCTTTTGATTTTCTACATTCATAATTATCTACCCACGTTCTAGATTAATATCTCTATGTTTATAACTAACAGTCCAGTCATTCTTAAGCTCATTAACAATATACTCAGTAATCACCACTGAACGATGTTTTCCACCTGTACAACCTATCCCAATTACTAACTGACTTTTACCCTCTTGTTTATATTTTGGAAGTAAATATTTTATAAAATCAAGTAACTTTATTAGAAATTCCTTAGTTTCTGACCACTTCATTACATATTCATAAACAGCTGAATCTAGACCCGTTTGCGGCCTTAAGGTATCGACATAATGAGGATTTGGTAAGAAACGTATGTCAAAAATTAAATCAGCATCAATTGGGATGCCGTATTTAAAACCAAAAGATACAACATTAATTGAGAACAGTTTAATTTCATCTTCAGATAGTAAAGACATCATTTTTTCCTTTAAATCATTAGGTTTCATTAAGCTTGTATCGATAATTAGACTTGCCTTACCCTTCAATTCCTCTAATAATTCTCTTTCAAGATTAATCCCCTCGATAGGAGATGTATCGTTAAATAAGGGATGTCTTCTTCTTGTCTCTTTATATCTACTAACCAATGTATTATTATCAGCTTCTAAAAATATAATTTTATAATTAATTTTATTTGATTTATCTAAAGTATCCAAAGCTTTAAATAATTCATTAAAAAATTCTCTACCACGTAAATCAATAACTAGAGCTACCTTATTTAATTTTTCACCAGATTGTATTATTATTTCAACAAATTTTGATATTAAAATTGGTGGAAGATTATCAACACAAAAATAGTCAATATCTTCAAGACTTTGAATTGCGACAGTCTTACCAGCCCCAGATATACCAGTTATAATAATTAAACTAATTTCATCATTTTTATTCATAAAAACACCTTCAAATATATTTTTTTTTAATCATACATTATAGAAAAATGAAAAACCAGTTAAGTATTGTGAATAACTAAAAAAGAACATAAAAATGGCACGGATTAATCCATGCCAAAACTTAAAAAATATATAGAAAGGGGGTAATATAATACCATTATACCCTCTTAACATTTCAATAGTATTACAAACGTATTAAAAGAATATTACAATGTTAAAATTTATTCCTCTAATCCTTCTAAATACTGTTGCACAGCAATTGCTACAATACTACCGTCAGACGCAGCAGTTACTATTTGTCTTAATGTTTTGTTACGAACATCTCCTGCAGCAAATATTCCTGAAACTGCTGTCTCTAAATTTTGGTCTGTTATAATGTAACCATTCTCATCTGTTACTCCTAAATTTTTTACTATAGATGTAATTGGCTCAGTACCAACATATATAAATATTCCAGCTGCTGGTATAATACTTTCCTCACCATTTTTTATATTTTTTATCCGTAACCCATTTACATTTTGTTCACCCAAGATTTCTATTACAATCGAACTCAATGCAAAAGTAATCTTTTCATTTTTTCTAGCCCTATCTTGTAATATCTTCGTTGCTCTTAATTCATCCCTACGATGAATAATAGTAACCTTAGATGCAATCTTCGCTAAAAAAATCGCTTCTTCTATAGCAGCATCTCCACCACCTATTACAGCAACATCCAGATCTCTAAAAAATGCACCATCGCATACTGCACAGTAAGAAACACCCCTGCCAGCAAACTCACTTTCTCCTTTAACGCCCAAAGTACTAGGTTTTGCGCCTGTTGAAACTATTACTGCTTTTGCTCTATACTTTTTATTTCCAGTATCAATTATTTTAAATTCTTTGCCATCCACTATTTCTCTTACATCCCCGTACACAAAATCTGCTCCAAAGCTTTTTGCATGTTCAAACATCTTTTCTGCTAATTCAGAACCAAGTATTTTTTTGTAACCTGGATAATTCTCTATTTCTTCAGTATTAGTCATCTGTCCACCAGGAACACCGCGATCAATCATAATCGTCGAAAATCCAGCCCTAGACATATATATTGCAGCTGTCATTCCAGCTGGTCCAGCTCCAATTATCACAACATCATAAATATTATAATCTTCCATTATACCCTCCAGTGACCTTATAATTAGTTATCATAGATCCTTTTTTACTAATATCAAGTAACTCGTCTAATTCTTTAACATTTCTTGAAATGGTTGTAATTGCAATCGAATGCTTTTCTGAAAGAGCTTTAAATGTAACTGACCTTCGATGCATTTTGTTTACAATGTACTCTATTGCAGCAACCCAACCTTCAGCCTTTCGTAGTTGGGGTACGTTTGGATATATAGTACTAATATATTGATACCATAATATTTTTGCATCGTACAACTCTATAACAGAATATATTCCTTTAAAATTCTTATCTATAAGGTTGATTACCATAAGCCAATTATTTTCCCATAATTTAAAATCTGGTATCCAACGTTCCATTTTAATTGTTTTACCACTTATATAAACAATGTAAGGTGGTTTAGCATTTATCTCCTCTAAAGCTAATAATGCTTTTTTCTTTAAATTATAAGGTTCGCACTCATTTAATAAAAAGAATCGTAAAGCTTGTTCCGCTTTAAAATTGTTAAAAATTACAAGACTATATATAATATGTTCTTTTAAATTATCATCACAATTCTCTAATCCCCATAATAAAGAATCAGACATTAAATCATTTTTATATTTCTTATTATTACGATGTAATAAATTAATTAATTCCTCTATAGGCAACTTATATTGGTAAAAGAAACTAGGTAAATGAAAACTCTTCTTAGAATTATCTAATTTTAATACAACCTCTAAGTAATATTTTGTAATTATTGAAAAAGAATCATTTCTATATATTTGCTCCCAACATTTTTTTGCATAATCATAACGTCTTGTATTATAAGCAGCTATTGCACAATAATGCAAGAAAGTAGCGTCATATACTTCACCTTTATCAACTAATTTACTCAAATGAGAAAATACCATTTCGTGCTCTTCAAGTATTGCAAAAGTAGTTGCTAACTTATATGTTTGCTCTTTTTGATAAGGATATATCTTGTATAAAAGCTTTAATAGATTAGTATATTCCTTCTCATTTTTCAGATGCTTATAAAAAATTGTTAGATTACAAAGACCATGTATATTCGTGATATCATTATCTAATACAATTTTTATTTGTTCAATCGCCTCATCATACTCCTCAACATAAAAATAAGCCAATGACAGGTTATTTCTAGCAACTAAAAAATCTGAATATTGCCCAACTATAATTTTTAACTTATTTATTGCTTCATAAAATTTCCCTTTATCTAATAAGTTTTTTGCATTACTGTGTAAAATAAATTTTTCTTTTTCTTCATTATTTAAATTAACGTTATTATAATCGCTTACCTCCACAGAAAAATAAGATAATATTTCTTCGGCCTCTTCTATAAATTCACCACTGGGTGATATATCTAAATAACGTTGAATATATGTATATCCCATTTCAATATCGTCTAAACTAATATAATTATTGCCCAGGAAAAAATAACACTCAGACATTTCAGAATCTAATTTATCAATAATATAAAATAACATTTCATTTGATTCCTTATAAAGTCCTATTTCTGATAATATATTTGCAATATTACAATAATGTATGGGATCATTAGGCTCTAAATCAATTGTCCTCCAATAATATTTCAAAGCCTTAGTATAATCTCCGCGTTCTAAACATCGTAGGGCTCTATTATAAAAAAAATCGACATCAAAAGTTACAGGTATTACCTTTTTCTCTTTTTCAACAAATCTAGTTTTCCCCATATTACACCCCCGAAATCAGAAACAATCATTTTAATAAATATCTGAATTAAGTATAACATGTTAAATAACTAGAAACAATTTAGAACTACCATAACTCTTTCCCTTTTGTTAAAGGTCGCTATCTCATGAACCTCATTTTTCAGAAGGAACTCTCTTCCAATATCTATATTTTTATGAACATCACAAGGCCTATGTGCATCAGAACCTAATGTAAATGGTATTTTTAGTTCAATGGCTTGTCTAATTATATTAAAAGAAGGATAAGTGTCCGCATGAATTCTCGCAAGTCCTGACGTATTAATTTCAAGTGCCATATTATTTTCTTTTATCGAACGAAGTGTTTTAACCACCAATGGCATAACATCTTTTTTTGGAAAATGGCCATGTTTTTTAACAACATCAAAATGTCCAATTATATCATACAAACCAGACTTTGCCGCCCCCTGTAAAGCTCTGTAATAATCCTCATATATATCTTCAACACTTCTCTTTTGCCAATTCAACATTTGCCTACTATCCGAAATGTCCCATTCTCCTAAAAAATGAACTGAACCAATTAAATAATCAAATGGATAAGGGTTAAGAAGCTCTCCAATCTTTGTTTCATAACCTTCAATATAATCTGCTTCTAAGCCAAGTTTTACAACAATATCATTTTTATACTCTGCTTTTAAATCTAATACTTCCCGAACATAAAGTTCTAACTCATTTAGCTCCATTGCTAATCCAGGTAAGCATTTATCCTTTGATAGATGTATGATTGGCATATGATCAGATAAACCAATTTCATCTAGTTTTAATATTATTGCCTTTTCAACATATTCTCTAAGTGTTCCTGTAGCATGACCACATCTTTCATGATGTGTGTGATAATCAATTAACATATTTTTACAACAACCCTTCAACCTGGTTTAATTCTTTTCTTTTATTAGTTTTGCAGGATTTCCAGCGAAAAAAGTACCCGCTGGAATTTTATCTGTAATAACAGAGCCAGCACCGACAATTGCATTATCACCTATTGTAACTCCTGGTAAAATTATTACCTTTGCACCTATCAT